>JAIYCF010000080.1 GCA_027488165.1 Streptomycetaceae bacterium | reverse complement strand
TGGGGTAAAGAGATTACGAAAAAGGCCCTTTACGGACTCGTCGCATTTTTGATCGTAATCATGATCTTCTTAACGATGATCTTCGAACCGAAGATGGCGATCTCTGCAATCGTTGCAGTAGTTCATGACGTTTTTATCACCGTTGGAATCTATGCGCTCGTGGGATTTGATGTTACGCCTGCTACGGTCATTGGTTTCTTGACGATTCTTGGTTACTCGCTCTATGACACAGTTGTTGTCTTCGATAAGGTGCGAGAGAACACAAAGTCAGTTGCTGCCGTTGGTAAAGTCACCTTCTCTCAAGCCGCTAACTTGGCTGTCAATCAGACAATTGTTCGCTCTGCCAATACTTCTCTGATCGCCCTTCTTCCTGTCGGCGCTATTCTCTTTGTAGGTGCAGGACTTCTCGGAGCAGGAACTCTCAAGGACCTATCTCTGGCGCTCTTTATTGGATTGGCAGTAGGAACTTATTCTTCGATCTTTATCGCCCCTCCACTTCTTGCCTCATTGCGCGAGAAAGAGCCAGCGATGCAGGCACTGGCCAAGCGAGTTGCAGCACGCGGAGGAGCAGATTCTGGTTCGACTTCAGTTGCTGCCAAGAGCGAACGTCCAGCGATTCGTCCAAGCACAGGTAAAGGTCCTCGCAACCAACCTAAGCGCAAAGGCCGCAAGTAAGGCGTAGCTTTTGAATGCTCTAGTTGCACCCCTATTAGCAACGCTAAAAGAGAGCCATCCATCTAGTCGGCTCTCTGATGTGGAACGGGCATTTGAAGTAGCTAAGAACGCGCATGCGGGACAACTTCGCAAATCTGGTGAGGAGTACATAACTCATCCGGTTGCGGTTTCCCAGATATTGGCTGAACTTGGTTTAAATGACACAACGATAATTGCATCGCTTCTTCATGACACGGTAGAAGATACGCCTTATTCGCTAGCGCAGTTACGTGCAGACTTTGGCGACGAGATCGCAAACCTTGTAGATGGTGTAACTAAGTTAGACAAGTTAACTTACGGCCCAACTGCAGAGGCTGAAACCGTTCGCAAAATGGTTGTAGCGATGTCTCGAGACATCCGCGTTCTTGTTATAAAACTTGCGGATCGCTTACATAATGCTCGGACATGGAAATTCGTTAGCACCGAAAGCGCCGAACGTAAGGCGCGTGAAACCTTAGATATCTACGCTCCATTGGCGCATCGCCTGGGCATGAACGCAATCAAGTGGGAGTTAGAAGATCTCTCTTTTGAAGTTCTCGAGCCTAAGAAGTTTGAAGAGATTTCTAGGTTGGTGGCTGAGCGATCGCCTTCACGTGACGCACTTTCACAAGAGGTAATTGATGCGGTTCAGAGCGATCTCGAAAGAGATTCAATCAAAGCAACGGTCACGGGACGGAAAAAGCATTACTTCAGTGTTTATCAGAAGATGGTCGTGCGAGGCCGCGATTTCAATGACATCTATGACCTAGTCGGTATTCGAGTCCTGGTTAATGATGTAAAGGATTGCTATGCGGTGCTTGGATCAATTCACGCACGTTGGTCGCCAGTTCCCGGTCGATTTAAAGATTACATTGCAATGCCTAAATTCAACCTTTACCAATCGCTACATACAACGGTGATCGGTCCAAATGGTAAAGCGATTGAGATTCAGATTAGAACCTTCGAGATGCACTCTCGTGCGGAGTTCGGTATCGCCGCACATTGGAAGTACAAGCAAGGCAATGAATCGAAAAACACTTCACCAGAGATGCTTTGGCTGCGTCAGTTGCATGAGTGGCAGAAAGAAACAGAAGATCCTTCTGAATTCCTAGAGGCGCTGCGTTTTGATTTAGGTAGCCCTGAAGTATTCGTATTTACGCCAAAGGGGAGCGTCATAGCTCTTCCAGGTGGATCGACACCGGTTGATTTTGCATATTCAGTGCACACAGATGTCGGAAGCAAATGTGCTGGAGCGAAAGTTAATGGTCGTCTAGTTCCACTCGATACCCGCTTAGTTAATGGCGATGTCATCGAGATTGTCACCAATAAGAGCGAGAATGCGGGACCTTCTCGCGATTGGCTTAACTTTGTAAAATCACCGCGGGCTAGATCAAAGATCAAGGCACATTTCAGCAAGGAACGGCGTGAAGAAGCCATTGATGCAGGTCGTGAATCAATCGCCCGCCAAATGCGCAAGGCCGGACTTCCACTTCAGAAGATTTTCGCTGGACATTCCCTTCTCGAGTTGGCGCACGAGCTTCGTTATCCAGATATTTCTGCGCTCTATAGCGCGGTAGGTGACGGACATGTCTCCGCTGCTTCAATCATTGAAAAATTAGTTGTTTCATTGGGCGTTGAGGATTCGCATCCAGAACCAACGATTGAAAGTATTCCAACGGGATCACATTCAATTAGACGTTCCAGTAGCGCTATTGAAGTTGAGGGTGTTGGCGATGTCTTGGTGAAGTTAGCGCGTTGCTGCACACCAGTACCTGGCGATGGAATCATCGGATTCATCACCAAAGGAAGCGGTATCTCGGTTCACCGCGATGATTGCATCAACGCCGCTGATTTACAGCTCAACCAAGGGGAGCGAATAGCGAAGGTTCGTTGGCTCGACGGCGCCGGAAGCGTCTTCCTGGTTAACATACAAGTAGAGGCGCTAGATAGGTCAAGACTCTTGGCGGATGTAACGAGAGCGCTATCTGAACAGCATGTAAATATTTTAAGCGCTGCGGTAAATACCTCTAAAGATCGAACTGCGATCAGCAAGTTCACCTTTGAAATGGCAGATGCAACGCATCTCGATTCTGTCTTAGCTGCAGTACGCGCAGTTGAAGGCGTCTATGACGTTTATCGAAATTAACGAAGAGATGCTTAAGTAGTAACGGTTAGTTGAATTCAGCGAGAGACTTCTCAGCCTCTGCCAACCAAACCTTACGAGCAGCTGCTGAATCAAGTGCTTCTTGCGCCTTCTTCGCATTACCTGCAGCGGTAGATTTCGCTGCGATCTTCTCGTAATTTGCGATTGAATCCGCTAATTGCTTAACCACATCTGCGGCGCGGGCCTTTGCAGCCGGATCAGTCTTGCGCCAGATCTCGGCCTCTGCAGATTTGATAGCTTCCTCAACCTTGGCAACTCGTGCATCTAGCGCCGCTCGCTTATCGCGGTGAGTGATGCCGACTTTCTCCCATGCGCGAGAGAGTTCGCGGAATGAGTTCTTCGCAGCCTTGACATCAGTAAAGGGAAGAAGCGCTTCGATCTGAACAATTAACTCTTCGCGCTTAGCAAGGTTTGCAATCATTGATACTTCGCGCTTTTCGAGGTCGGCGTTCTTAGCGGTGAAGAATTGATCTTGTGACGCCTTGAACTTCGCCCAAAGTTTTGCATCCTCACTTGGCTTGCCGCGACCAGCAGCCTTCCACTGATCCATTAGAGACTTGAAAGTGCGCGCTGTGGCAACCCAATCGGTCGAGGTAGCGAGTTTTGAAGCCTGCTCTACAAGTGACTTCTTTGTTGCCGAGACCTTAGCGGTGGTCTCTTCTAGCGTTGCAAAGTGAGTTCTGCGACGCTTATCAAACTTATTTCGTGATGCAGAAAAGCGTTTCCAAAGTTCGCCATCAACTTTCTTATCTAAGCGAGGCGCGGATTTCCACTCTTCGAGCAGAGTTTTTAGGCGATCGCCGGTGACCTTCCAATTTTCAGAGAGGGCTAGCGATTCAGCTTCAGCGACAATCTTCTCTTTCTCAACTAAAACTTGTTCGCGACGTGCAGCCTTTGCCGCAGCTTCCGCGACTTTCTTGGCTTCGTAAGCTTCGCGGTGGCCTTCGATTAGTGGCTCAATTTGCTCAACTGATGCAGCTAGCGCAGCAAGATCGCCAACACCATTTAATTCGCGGACTTGTTGACGCAACTTCTTAACAGCCTCATAAGCATCGTCAGGAACCATTGCACCGCTTTTGATGCGGGCTGCGGTTAGAGCGACCTCAGAGGCGAGGGCTTCAAATTTTCTTACGAAATACTGCAACGCTTCTTCGGCGGTTTTGCCTGGATATGAGCCAACAGCTTTTTCGCCTTCTGAGGTACGTACATAAACGGTGCCATCATCTGCAACACGACCGAACTTTGATGGATCTCCAATTAACGCAGATGCCGCACTCGCATTTGCTGGTGTGACGTTGATTGATCCTGGATTAATTTGCTCGGTCATTGTTTTCCCCTTCAGCGCGTCGGCGTTTTCGCCTTCGTTGTTTGAGTGTGTGGATGAGGTCTTGCGGAGATAAAAGGTACCCTGTCTTACTTATCGGGGAAAGTTCGCGCCTATTTTGCGCGGGAGATAGGGGTCAGGCGATGTTCGTTACCTCCTTTGTGGCCCCAATGTTTGCCACCAATTGTTGGGTTATCGCACCAGCGGCAGGGCAAGAGTGCATCATTGTTGATCCAGGAATGCCAGATATTTCCCATGAGATTACAGCACTTGTTGCGCAACATGGATTAAAGCCTGTTGCGGCTTTAATCACCCATGGACATCTCGACCATACATTTTCAGTCAAGCCACTTGCTGACGGCTATGACATCCCTGCGTATATTCATAGCGAAGATCGGGATCTTCTACTTAAGCCACAAGGTGCACATGGCGCCGAATTTATTGAAACGCTAAATGCAATGGAGTTCGTTGAACCGAATGAAGTAAAGAACTTAAGACATGGTGACCAAATCGATCTGCTCGGAATGAAAATCAACGCGATTCATTCACCTGGGCATACTCGTGGAAGTGTGATGTTTTCGATCAATGATCAAATTCTGCTATCGGGAGATGTCTTATTTGCAGGATCTATTGGTCGCACTGATCTGCCCTCAGGGTCGCACGAAGCGATGATCAAGACGCTTAAGACGCGTGTACTAACGCTTGATGACGATTTAAGAGTCCTACCCGGCCACGGCCCAGAAACCACCATTAAATTCGAGCGAAAAAATAATCCTTATCTGAAAGAATTGCGAGTATGAAGTACGAGAAGATTCAAGCACCTAAAGGGGTAAGCGAATACGCACCCCCACTTTCGGCTGCCTTCGAATGGGTCCGTGAATCTCTTATCGCTCCTGCGAAATTAGCGGGTTATCAATTAATGGAGTTACCAGTCTTTGAAGATACTTCTCTCTTCTCTCGCGGCGTTGGTGAATCCACTGATGTGGTGTCTAAGGAGATGTACACCTTTGAAGATCGCGGTGGACGCTCCATAACTCTTCGCCCTGAAGGAACTGCTGGTGTTATGCGCGCAGTGATCGAGAAGGGGTTAGATCGCGGACAACTCCCAGTTAAAGTTTGGTACTCAGGAGCATTCTTCCGAGCTGAACGTCCGCAAGCTGGGCGCTATCGCCAGTTCTATCAAGTCGGGATTGAAGCTATTGGTTTAGATGATCCAGCGATTGATGCTGAAGTAATTGCAATCGCCGATCAAGGCTTCAAATCTTTGGGTCTAAAGAATTATCGATTGGAGATTACTTCTCTTGGAGATGCCCAATCACGTGCTGCGCATCGCGTTGATTTACTTAAATTTATCTCCAAGTTAGATCTCGATGAAGCAACGGCTACTCGCGCTGCCATCAATCCGCTTCGTCTCTTTGACGATAAGCGTCCAGAGATGAAGGCGGCGATGGCAGGTGCCCCATTGCTTCTTGACTATCTCTCTGAAGAATCTGCAGAAAACTTCAAAGCCGTTAAGGGTTATCTCGATCAACTAGGAATCCAATACATTGTTAATCCTAGGATGGTTCGTGGTTTGGATTACTACACTGGAACAACTTTTGAATTCATTCATGAAGGACTTGGCGCGCAATCTGGAATTGGTGGCGGTGGTCGCTATGACGGCCTCATGGAGATTCTTGGTGGACAAGCGCTCTCTGGAATTGGATTTGGACTTGGTGTTGATCGCGCACTTCTTGCTGCACAAGCAGAAGGAGTTCTAGTTGAAAATCAATTCTCCTCAGATCTCTTCATTATTCCTCTCGGCGAAAGCCAGAAGAGCGCATCGCTAACTATCGCCGCAAAATTGCGTGGAGCAGGTATTCGTACCGAGATAGCTTTTGGCGATCGCGCCTTAAAGGGGGCAATGAAGGCGGCGGATAAGAGCGGTTCTCGATTCGTAATCGTTTTAGGCGATAGCGAACTTGCCTCAGGCAGCGTTGAACTCAAACGCATGAGCGATGGCAGTACGAGATCGGTTAAGATTGACCAATTACAGAGCGTTCTATTCGAGGACATCTGATCAACGTTGTTCAATACTTAAAGGTGGCTTTTTAATGTTACGTACTCACGATGCTGGCGCTCTGCGTGCGAGCGATGCTGGTCAGACAGTTAGCCTGGCTGGTTGGGTAGCTCGCCGCCGCGATCATGGTGGAGTCGCCTTTATCGATCTGCGTGATGCAACAGGTTCAGTTCAGGTTGTTATTCGCGATGAGACGCTAGCGGGTGCTCTTCGCGCCGAATGGTGTCTACAGATTAAGGGTGAAGTTGTTCTGCGCCCTGAAGGAAATGCAAATTCTTCCAACCCCACCGGCGCGATAGAAGTCATGGGCGATGACATTGTTGTCTTAAGTGAGAGCGCTGCGCTTCCCTTTCCTGTTGATAGTGGAAACGATGCAGAGATTTCGGAGGAAGTACGCCTTAAATATCGCTACTTAGATCTGCGTCGCGAAAAACCAGCAGCAAATATGCGCTTGCGTTCAAAGGTGACTTCAACTATTCGTCGAGTGATGGAAGATCTTGATTTCTTGGAGATTGAAACCCCTTATCTAACTCGCAGCACCCCCGAAGGTGCACGTGACTTTTTAGTTCCAGTTCGCCTCCAACCAGGTAGTTGGTATGCGCTCCCACAATCTCCACAGCTATTTAAGCAACTCTTGATGGTTGCTGGCATGGAACGTTATTACCAGATTGCGCGCTGTTTCCGCGATGAAGATTTCCGCGCTGATCGTCAACCAGAATTTACTCAACTAGATATAGAAATGTCTTTCATAGATCAAGCAGATATCTTGGCAGTTGCCGAGAAACTCTTGGTAAAGATCTGGAAAGAAGCGGTTGGTTACGATATTCCAACTCCGATTCGCCACATGACCTACGCCGATGCGATGCAGAACTATGGCTCGGATAAACCAGATCTTCGTTTTGGTTTGCAGTTGATTGAGCAAACTGAATTTTTCAAAGATACCGAATTCCGTGTATTCCAAGCACCTTACGTGGGCAGCGTTGTTATGCCAGGGGGTGCATCTTCACCACGTCGCGAACTAGATGCTTGGCAAGATTGGGCGAAGGCGCGCGGTGCAAAGGGTCTTGCCTACATCCTGGTTAATGAAGATGGAACGCTGGGCGGACCGGTTTCAAAGAACATTTCTGAGAAGGAAACTGCCGGAATCGTTTCGGCCGCTGGCGCAAAGCCAGGAGACGCAATCTTCTTTGCCGCGGGTGAGCGCTCAGCATCACTTTCACTTCTCGGTGCAGTTCGTTTAGAAATTGGCAAGCGCTGCAATTTAATTGCAGATGGTGCATGGGAATTCCTTTGGGTTGTCGATGCACCTATGTTCGAACCAACCGACAACGGTGGCTGGACGGCTGTGCACCATCCATTTACTGGTCCAAAGCCAGAGTTCTCCAAGACATTTGCATCTGATCCGGCAAATGCATTGGCATATGCATACGACATAGTTCTTAACGGCACCGAACTCGGTGGTGGATCGATTCGTATCCACGATCGTCAGATTCAAAAAGATGTCTTTAACGTAATTGGCTTAAGCGATGAAGAAGCGATGAGCAAATTTGGCTTCTTACTAGAAGCATTCAATTACGGACCGCCTCCGCACGGTGGAATCGCACTTGGTCTGGATCGCGTTTGTGCGCTCCTCACAGGCAGCGACTCGATTCGAGAAGTTATCGCCTTCCCAAAGACGGCAAGTGGGGGAGATCCGCTTACTGGGGCGCCAACGCCAATTACTCCTGCACAGCGCAAAGAGAGTGGAATTGATGGGGCTGCAAAGGTAGAAAGCCAGAAGTAACGGCTATCTCAGGTAGGCTAGCGATTATTAGTTGAGCATTAGCAGAAGCGCTAGTAGAAGTAAGTGAGGGTAGAGATGGTTACTGGTCCAGGCGGAGTTGCAACGATAATTGCAGCATGCTCACTACTTGTAATCGCCATCGCCATTTCATATGCGGTAGTTAGGGTCGGGCGTTTCATTGATGAAGCCAAGGCGTCACTTAAAACTCTCACCGATGAGACTGCACCGCTGATCCATGAGTCAACCCGCACGGTTGAGTTGGTAAATAGCCCGCTAGAAAGTTTTGCGCGCATCACTAAGAACGTAGAAGATGTAACGACAAAAGTTGCTGATGCAACATCCGGTTTTATGGATAAGAGTGGACCTGCCGTAAAGGTCGCGGGCGCGCTGATTAGCGCTGCTGGCATGAGTAAATCTCGTTCAAAAAAGAAGAAGAAGGCTGAGTGATCTCCAAACGTGGAATCCGCCGAGATACGTTCCCGCTGGCTGCGCTTTTTCGAAAGCGATAACCGCGAAGGTTTAACCCATACCGTTGTTCCCTCAGCATCTTTAATAGCTGACGATCCAAACCTCCTCCTGGTCAATGCCGGAATGGTTCCATTTAAGCCATATTTTCTCGGCGAGGTCACACCACCGTATAAGCGCGCAACCTCTGTTCAAAAATGTGTCCGTACCTTAGATATCGATGAAGTTGGCAAGACGACCCGACATGCCTCGTTCTTTCAGATGTGTGGAAACTTCTCGTTTGGTGATTACTTCAAAGAGGGTGCGATTGCACTAGCCTGGGATCTCTTAACGCGACCCATCGCTGATGGTGGTTATGGTTTTCCTGAAGATAAATTATGGGTAACTGTTTATCTGACCGATGATGAAGCTGCAGATATCTGGCATAAGAAGATCGGCATTCCTAAAGAACGAATTCAACGTCGCGATATGGCAGATAACTTCTGGTCGATGGGCGTACCAGGGCCGTGTGGGCCTTGCTCTGAAATTTATTTTGATCGTGGTCCCGCCTACGGTAAAGATGGTGGGCCAATAGCTGATGAAAATCGCTATTTGGAAATTTGGAACCTGGTCTTCATGCAGAATGAACGTGGAGCCGGTGGCGGTAAAGATAGTTATCCAATTTTGGGTGAGCTTCCAGCGAAGAGCATTGATACCGGACTTGGTCTAGAGCGCACGGCTGCACTGTTACAAGGTGTAGAGAATATTTACGAAATCGATACAACGATGCAGATTTTGAGCAAGGCGATGGAGTTAACCGGGGTTAAGTACGGTTCATCTGAAAAGTCAGATGTTGCACTTCGCGTAATCGCTGATCATGCTCGAACATCTGCAATGTTGATCGGTGATGGAGTTACCCCCGGTAATGAAGGCCGCGGTTATGTTCTACGACGAATGATGCGTCGCACCATCCGCAATATGCGCCTACTCGGAACCAATGATCCAATAATGTCCGAGCTCACCGTTGCAGCCATTGGAGCGATGGGTCCACAGTATCCAGAATTGATCACAGATAAGAAGCGAATCTTGGCAGTTTCAGTTTCAGAAGAAGAATCATTTCTTCAAACACTGAAGAGCGGCACTCAGATCTTTGACATGGCTTCATCTGAGTTGAAGAAATCTAAAAAGTCAGTACTTCCTGGCGAAGAAGTCTTTAAATTGCACGACACATATGGATTCCCTTTTGACTTGACGCTGGAAATGGCGCGTGAAGAGGGCCTCGAAGTTGATGAGGCGGGCTTTACTCGCTTGATGAAAGAGCAACGCGATCGCGCGAAGGCCGATGCTAAGGCAAAGAAGAGCGGGCATACCGATCTAAGTGAGTACAAGAAGATCGCTGATAACAAAGGCGCATCTGAATTCCTTGGTTACACGAAGACTGAAACTGAATCTCAAGTTAACGGCGTTTTAGTCGATGGAGTCTCTGTTTCTTCGGCAAGAGCCGGAAGCGATGTCGAAATCGTTTTAGATCGCACACCTTTCTATGCGGAAGGCGGCGGTCAGCTAGCAGATGGCGGACGCATTGTCCTAAGCAATGGAGCGGTTGTTGAAGTTGATGACGTTCAATCTCCAGTTACTGGGTTATCCGTTCATCGCGGTCGAGTCATCTCAGGTGAAGTTGTTGTTGGAGATAAAGGTCTTGCCACTATCGATCAAGAGCGTCGCGATGGTATATCTCGCGCACACACTGCGACTCATATGGTTCACAAAGCCTTTCGCGAGATATTGGGTGAGACTGCTACTCAAGCTGGTTCAGAGAATTCTCCCGGACGTTTTCGTTTCGACTTCCCATCAACGGGCGCAGTTTCAGAAGGCGTACTCAATGATGTTGAAGCGCGTGTAAATACCCTTCTATTAGATAACCTCGAAGTAAGCGCAGAGGTTATGTCACAAGATGAAGCCAAGAAGTTAGGCGCGATGGCGCTCTTCGGAGAGAAGTACGGCGATCGGGTTCGCGTAGTTTCAGTTGGAGATTGGGCGCGCGAACTCTGCGGCGGAACGCACGTACAGCGTTCCGGGCAATTAGGTGTTGTAAAGCTACTCAGTGAATCTTCGATTGGCGCAGGAGTTCGCCGCGTGGAAGCTCTTGTTGGAGTAGATGCCTATCGTTTCTTGGCGCGCGAACATGTTTTACTCAACTCACTGACATCGTTAATCAAGGGCTCGCGTACAGAAGAGTTACCAGAACGAATTTCAGATCTATTGATTAAGTTTAAAGAGATCGAAAAAGAATTGGCACAAGTTAGATCAGCTGCTGCTATGGCTGACATCGCGAGTTTTGCTTCAGGTGCGAAGAAGGTCGGAGAGACAACGCTTATCTCCACTCGCATTCCAGATGGCATAGCAGTTGATGATCTTCGTAAGATCGCCCTCGAACTTCGCAATCGGGATTCCGATAGCGTTGTTGCATTGGTGAGCGTCGTAGAAGGTAAGCCAGTTCTTGTAGTTGCAGTCAGCGATGCTGCGCGTACCCGAGGTGCAAAAGCCGGCGCTCTCGTCAAGGTTGGTTCAACCGTTCTTGGCGGTGGCGGTGGCGGTAAAGATGATTTCGCACAAGGTGGCGGTACTGACATCTCAGCGATCGATAAAGCGCTGCAGGCGATTGAACTCGCTGTAAGCGGGAAGTAATGGCAAGGCTAGGCCGGCGCATCGCATTTGATTATGGCGATGTCCGTATCGGTGTTGCCATATGTGACCCTGATGGTTTGGTGGCTACGCCGTTAGATGTCCTACAGAGTAAGGACCCTAACTTGATCGTAAAAATCAATGAGTTGGTACAAGAGTATGAGCCAGTAAAGTTTTATATCGGAGAACCGAAGCAACTCAGCGGCGCTGATTCTCCATCATCCGATAAGGCGCTGAAGTTCGCCGAATTACTCAGTTCAAAGTTTGATATCGAAATAACAATGGTTGATGAACGTCTATCTACTGTTTCGGCTAGTCGACAGTTAAGAGATGCCGGGATTGATGCAAAGAGTGCGAAAAAGTTGATTGATAGCGCCGCCGCAGTAGCCATTCTCGAACAAGGGCTTTCTATTGATAAGAGATAGAAAGGCGATCTTACGCGTCGGGCTAGCGCTTTCTTTTGTTTTCCTTTTCACCGGAGGAGTTCACGAACTTCGCAAGACATCTGCCGCACCTGATTTCTCTTGCACCGATGGCGCTCCAATTTCAAAGGAGATTTCGGATAAAGATGTGGCGATCGAAATCGCTGCAGGTGCCACTGGATCAGATATCGCCGCCCAACTCTTTGAAAAAGGGGTCGTTAAATCAGCGAGAGCGTTCTTCGGAGTTGCAGTAGGCGATGCGCGCGCGGGAAAAATTGCGCCAGGTTCTCACATGATTTCTCCCCAACTTTGCGCAAAGGATGCCCTCGAGCAACTTCTAGATAATAAAAGAATCGCTGGGCTAATTAATATCGTCGAAGGTGAATGGAACTCGGAAGTTTTCCAAGATATGGTCAAAGCCGGATACTCGCAAAGAGATATCAAAGAGGCGCTTGCGCAGTTGAAGTTGCCAGCGGGATTCAAATCTTTAGAAGGACTTCTCTTTCCTGCGCAGTACTCGTTCGCAAAGGGAACATCTGCAGCCGACGCTATAACGACTATGGTTGAGAGAGCACAGGATGAGATGAAGAGCGCAGGGATTTCAGAATCCAATGGAAAGTTCAGCGTGCAAGAAATCTTAATCATCGCCTCAATTATTCAAGCCGAAGGTGGCCTGCAAGACTTTACAAAGGTCTCACGCGTTATTCGAAACCGCCTGGAAAAAGGTATGCCGCTGCAGATGGATTCAACTGTTCATTTTGCTCAGAAACTGCGGGGTAATATCTTTCTAAGCACCAAATCGACCTTGTTGAATTCTCCATATAACACCTACCGAAAGTACGGCCTACCTCCAGGGCCTATTGGAAATCCCGGAAGACAAGCTCTGCAAGCCGCGGTTAACCCAGAACCCGGTGATTGGATTTACTTCATCACCGTTGCACCAAATGACACTAGATTTACCTCATCATTTGAAGAGTTTGGCGTCTGGAAAGTGGAATACAAGAAGAACTTACGTGCTGGTTTATTTGAGAGCAAAGAGTGATTAAAGCATGAGTGATAAGAGCATTAACGCAGCAGTTCTTGGCTTTCCGATCGCCCA
Organism: Streptomycetaceae bacterium; assembly: GCA_027488165.1. Taxonomy (GTDB): domain Bacteria; phylum Actinomycetota; class Actinomycetes; order Nanopelagicales; family Nanopelagicaceae; genus Planktophila. The sequence continues at coordinate 9,675 of JAIYCF010000080.1, read as the reverse complement.
TTCACTCTCGCCGGTATTACATGGCAAGGCGTTCGATGTGCTTGGTATAGCAGGCAGATATGAGGCTATCGAAGTCGAGAGTGGTGGGCTAGCAGAGTTTCTCAAGAGCCGCGGTCAAAGTTATGACTATCTATCTCTGACTATGCCTCTCAAGGAAGAAGTCCTCGCTATTGCGCACCAGTCAAACATCGAGATCGATGAACTTTCCGAAAGAATTCAATCAGTAAATACCCTTGTGAAGAAAGTTTCTGGTTGGAGCGCTACTAGTACCGATGGCTCAGGTTTTATCAAAGCGTTAGCAAACGCTGGCTACGATCACTTCAATTCAGTTTTGATTTTAGGTGCCGGCGGTACTGCTCGCGCTGTTGCAGGTGCGCTCGATGACATTGCTCAGAGCGTTTCAATAATGGGTAGAAGCGTTAGACGTAACGCAGGTATAGCGGCATGCTTTAGAAAGGTCGTACCCGAATTTATTGCTTGGGATGATCAAATCGATCTTCGAGATTTCGATCTAGTTGTAAACACAACTCCTTCGGGCGCGGCTGATTTAGTTGCCGAGAATATTCCCTCGCAGGTAGAAGGCCTGCTCTTTGATGTCTTGTATAAACCGTGGCCAACTCTTATTGCGCGACGTTGGTCCGATGGTGGGGGAAAGGTGATTAGTGGTCTCGAACTTCTCCTCTATCAGGGTATCGATCAGATCAACATGGTCTATCCACTAGGTAGAGAGATTATTGATGGCGAGCTAAGGTCAGCGCTGAACAACGCCTTCCAGTAATTCACAGTTTTGCCGCGCGTTATCAATCAAAGACGCCAAGCCACTAACTTCGTCGCGTGTTTACATTTCTACTAATCTCATCTGTCTATATCTCGATATTTGATCTTGCAAGCCATAAAATCAGAAATCGCACACTTATTGTTGTCGGGATTTGTTTGTCTGCAATCACAGTAATCGTCGATGGTCAGTTCTATTTGCTGAGCTCTCTAGCAACCTTGCTCGTTGGATCACTAGCGATCTCCTGCGGTTTGGGCGCTGGCGATGTGAAGTTAGCAACGCTCCTTTCCCTATTCTTCCTGCCGCTGGAGATATCTAGATGGAGCGAACTATGCATCAGTTTTGTCGTGGCCTGCGTGCTACTTCTGTTTATCCATCTAGTTTCCAGGAAATCGATAGCCGAACCGATTGCATTGGCGCCAGCAATATGCGCCGCCTTTATATGGTGCGCGAGATGAGGCGCTTATCTGCCACAATATGCGAGTGCGTTGGTTAACAGCAGGTGAATCTCATGGCCCAGCCCTTTCGGCGATAATCGAGGGCATACCTGCAAACGTAGAGATCTCATCGAAAGATATTGATTTTCATCTAGCAAGACGTCGCTTAGGTTTTGGTCGCGGGGCGAGACAGAATTTCGAAGCCGATAAAATTTCCATTCTTGGTGGCATTCGTCTTGGTTTAACTCAAGGTGGTCCAATTTCGATTCAAGTCGGTAATTCCGAGTGGCCGAAGTGGGAAAAGGTGATGTCTGCTGATCCCGTGCCTGAAGAAGAGATTAAAGATTTAGCGCGAAATGCACCTTTGACCAGACCGCGTCCAGGACATGCAGATTTAGTTGGCATGCAGAAGTACGATTTAGATGATGCTCGACCAATTCTTGAGCGAGCAAGCGCTCGTGAAACTGCAGCACGAGTTGCACTCGGTGCGGTCGCCCGAGCGTTTCTTGAACAGAGCGTTGGCGTAACTATTTTGAGCCACGTGGTATCAATCGGTTCGGTGCGAATTCCTGATGGAACAAAACTGCCAGAGAAATCAGATATGGCAAGAATTGATCAAGATCAGGTTAGATGTGCAGATCCTGCAACCAGTCTGAAGATGATTGCTGAAATCGAAGCCGCTCATTCTGATGGAGACACTCTTGGCGGCGTATGCGAAGTTCTTGCTTACAACTTGCCACCCGGACTCGGTTCGCATGTTCACTGGGATCGCCGCTTAGATGCGCGATTGGCGGGAGCAATGATGGGAATTCAGGCGATTAAGGGTGTTGAAATTGGAGATGGTTTCCAAACAGCAACACGTCGCGGTTCGGTGGCACACGATGAAATTGAACGTGGCTCTGACGGATTGATAAAGCGTCGCACCGATCGCGCTGGTGGAACTGAAGGCGGAATGTCTAACGGTGAAATCCTTCGCGTTAGCGTTGCCATGAAGCCGATTTCTACTGTGCCAAAGGCGCTCGACACGATCGATGTAAAGACCGGTGAAGCAGCAAAGGCGATCAATCAACGATCTGATGTTTGCGCCGTTCCTGCAGCGGGAGTCGTAGCAGAGGCTATGGCAGCGTTAGTTCTAGCCGAAGCGGTTCTTGAAAAATTTGGCGGCGACAATGTAAGTGAGACTCGTCGCAACTTCGAAAACTATATGAGCAACCTACGTTTCAAGTAGGCGATATGAGCGAAGCTAAAGAGAAGAACTACATTCTGATTGGTCCGCCGGGCTCTGGGAAGAGCACGATAGGAAAAGCGCTATCGAAGGCGCTTAATCGCAACTTAGCCGATACTGACTCTTTGATTGAAGCCGAAGTTGGGACTTCAATATCTCAAATCTTTATCGATAAAGGTGAGCCTTGGTTTCGCGAAGTTGAAGCGCGCATAGTTGCACGCGAAATTGCAAAACTCTCGGGCGTACTCTCTCTCGGTGGAGGTGCGCCTCTATCTGAGATTGCGCAGAAAGCGATCAAAGAATCAGGCGCAAATGTGGTTTATCTCGATATCTCACTCTCAGCAGCTGCGCCGCGCGTCGGTTTCAATCGCGATCGTCCTTTGTTGCTCAGCAATCCACGCGCTGCTTGGCAAGAGTTAATGGAGAAACGACGTCCAACTTATCTAGCTTTAGCGACCCAAGTCGTCTTGGTAGATAACCTAACTCCTAGGGAAATCGTCGATGAAATCATCACTGGCGAGAAGCGCGTTAAAGCGGTCACGGATGGAGTCAAGTGATGAATGAGATCAAGGTAAGCGCAGAACATGGCTACACGGTTGAACTCTCCGAATCATGGATGAGATCACTTACCGAGAGCGTCAAGGATCGGACGCGAGTAGCAATCATCCTCTCCGAATCGCTATCTTCAAGAGTTCAGGGTCTCGATCTTGGAAGTGCAGAAGTTTTCACCTTTGCCATACCGGATGGTGAAGCGGGCAAGTCATCCGGTACTTTGCTAAAGATTTGGGATTGGCTTGGAGCAGCTGGATTTACACGAAGCGATTTGATCGTTGGAATCGGCGGGGGAGCGGTCACTGACTTCGCAGGATTTGCTGCAGCAAGTTGGCTTCGCGGACTTGATTGGATTGCCATACCAACGACAGTTGCTGGCGCAGTTGATGCAGCGGTCGGTGGCAAGACGGCGATCAATAGCGATTACGGAAAGAATTTAATTGGAGCTTTTCACAGTCCGATTAAGGTGATTATTGATCTTCAATGGTTTACAACGCTTACAGATCGCGATTTTTCGGCAGGTTTAGCTGAAGTAGTTAAATGCGGATTTATCGCAGATGGAAAAATTTTGGATTTGCTGCGTGGCAAGAAAGTTTCGGAGATTCGAAACGATCAGGCGAGAGTTAAAGAGTTAGTCGAGCGTTCAGTGAGGGTTAAGGGCGAGGTCGTTTCGCAAGACTTTAAAGAATCATTTGCACGCGAGGCGCTCAATTACGGCCACACATTGGGACACGCGGTTGAACTCGACAGCGGCTATTCGTTGCGCCATGGCGAATGTGTTGCGATAGGGATGGCCTTCATGGCGTATCTCCAATTGGATCTCGGCTTGATCAGCGCAGATCTGGCGGCAGATCATCTACAAATCTTGCAAGACTTGGATCTACCAGTTAGTTATAAGCGCGAAAGTTGGCCGAAGTTGTTGGCGCATATGGCAGTGGATAAAAAATCGCGCGGAAGTAGCCTGCGATTCGTTACCATTAGCGAGATCGGAAAGACGGATAGGTTAGAGAGCCCTGATCTAGAGGCGCTCTATGCCGCATATGAAAAGGTGAGTTCATGAATGTGTTGGTAATCAACGGTCCCAACTTAGCTCGTTTGGATATTCGTGATTCAGCAATCTACGGAGATATGACTTATCCGCAATTAGTAGCCCATATTGATAACGCAGCGCAAACTCAAGGATTCAAAGCAGATATTCGCCAGAGTGATGATGAGGCAACGATCATTGGTTGGTTGCACGAGGCAGCAGATAAGAATCTTCCAGTGATTATCAATCCAGCCGCATTCACACATTACTCATACGCGATTCGCGATGCGGTTGTATTGGTTAAGGCGCCGGTAATTGAAGTCCACCTATCCAATCCGCTAGCGCGCGAAGAATTCCGACATACTTCGGTAGTTTCGGGAGTTTCTACTGGAACCATCGGGGGATTTGGTCCCAACTCGTATGTACTTGCGCTAATCGCGCTGAAGGCGTTACTAGCCTAAAAGTTCAGGTAAACTTAGGTATTCGCCTTCGAAGATCGAAGGCCAACCGCGCTTGATCAAAGGTTCTTTGGTTCGCTAATGGTTGAAATAACTGCGTCAACGGACGTGAACTGGAGTTTCTTGTGGCAACAACAAATGATCTCAAAAATGGTATGACTTTAGATATTGAAGGCCAGCTTTGGACAGTTGTTGAGTTCCAACATGTGAAGCCAGGCAAGGGCCCAGCTTTCGTTCGCACCAAGTTGAAGCAAGTTCTCACTGGCAAGGTTGTAGATAAGACCTTTAACGCCGGCGTCAAAGTAGAAGTCGCTATCCTAGAAAAGCGCGAAATGAACTTCCTCTACAAGGAAGGCGAGGATTTCGTCTTCATGGACAACAAGACCTTCGATCAGATGAATATTTCAGCAGCAATCGTCGGTGATGCCGCAAATTACATGTTGGAAAATACCGAGGCGATCGTTGCTGTTAATGAAGGAAATCCACTTTATATCGAGCTGCCAGCCTCTGTTGTTTTGACTGTTACCTACACTGAGCCAGGCCTTCAGGGAGATCGTTCTTCTGGTGGAACAAAGCCAGCAACCGTTGAAACTGGAATTGAGATTCAAGTTCCTCTCTTCATCAAGCAAGATGAAAAGGTATTGGTTGACACTCGTGATGGGTCATACCAAGGTCGCGCTAACTAGTGTCAGCACGCAGTAAAGCGCGTAAACAGAGTCTGGATATTCTCTACGAAGCAGATATCCGGGGGACTCTGCCGCTAGATATTTTGGCGGTGCGCGATATAACGGAAGAAGGCCCAGACGCACGCCCGATTCGTGAATACACCCGCGAAATAATCACCGGAGTCTCTGAACACCGCCGCAAGATTGATGAATTAATTGCAACCTACGCGCAAGGCTGGGATATGGATCGCTTGCCTGCGGTAGATCGAAATATTATGCGCCTAGCGCTCTTTGAAATTCTCTGGTCACCTCAGCTAGATGATGCGATTGCAATCGACGAAGCCCTTTCGCTAGCCAAAGAGTTATCAACCGATGAATCAGCCGGCTATATACATGGCGTTTTAGGGCGTATCGCTTCGTTGAAAGATGGCTTAGCGCTCTAGTAGCTCTTTTTAACGCAACCCATTTATAAGAAGTTGGGAACGCTTAAGTAACTCATTCAGCTCATGGGCCGTCATCTCCATCACGAGAGTCAAGGTATCTAGATCACCCGAACGAAGCGTCAACACTTCGCCGTACCAGTCACGTCGTTTTGCACAGATTGCGTTGGCGAAGCTCCGTAACTTCGCGATTTCATCAGTTACTTTCATCGAATCAATCCCGCGCAACTTTCTAAGGTCCAGAATTAGTAGTGCGCCTTCGCCACTAATGCGTGTTGCAGGCTCTTCAATTAATTCAGCCAACGGTATGGCGAATAGATTTGCAATCTCTATAGCGCGGGCGAGTGAGATCGCGCGGGAACCTCTTTCGTAAGAGCCCATCACGACCGCCTTGATCCTGCCGGCAGAGAGCCTTTCGATATCCTGCAAAGTAAGCGACCGGGCCTTGCGCTGTCTGCGGATACGGGCGCATATAGAAGTGGTGGTTGGTTGGATAAATGAAGGGTTTGCAGATGGATCGCTCATGCGCGCCAAGGTAGATCAACCGAGCTAAGGGCGACCGTGGCTATCCACAGAGAGGTCGAATTTCGGTGTAGCATCAGCCAACATCCTTTAACGACCCGTCCTGCGAGGCGGGGAAGGAGATTTACTATGAGCCTTGCCCTGCCTGCGCCAGATATCACACGCGCATTGACCCGCATCTCCCATGAAATCCTAGAACGTAACTCAGGTTCTGAATCGATCACTCTGCTGGGAATTCCGACCCGCGGCGCACATTTAGCAAAACGTATCGCCACGATCATTGAATCTATTGAAAAAGTGCCGATTCAAGTAGGAACTCTAGATATCACTTTGCACCGGGACGATCTTCGAATGCGACCACCGAGGGCGCTGATGCCGACCTTGATCCCGCCACTTGGCGTTGAGGGAAGAAACGTTGTTCTCGTTGACGATGTGCTTTTTTCAGGCAGAACGATTAGAGCAGCACTTGATGCGCTCGGTGAAATCGGCCGCCCGAAGAGCGTTCAGCTGGCGGTTTTAGTAGATCGGGGACATCGCGAACTACCAATCCGTGCAGATTTCGTGGGTAAGAACCTTCCAACTTCAATAGATCAGAGCGTTCTAGTTCATCTGACTGAACTTGATGGCGCTGATGAAGTTTTGATCGAAGGTGGTGCCAAATGAAGCATCTGCTATCCATAAATGATTTAAGTAAGTCTGAGGCGATCGCGATTTTGGATACCGCGCAAGAATTAGCTCGCGTCAGTGATGGACCTATGAAGAAACTTCCTACGTTACGTGGCCGCACTATCGTCAATCTCTTCGCAGAAGACTCCACGAGAACTCGAATCTCTTTTGAAGCTGCTGCAAAAAGACTTTCCGCCGATGTAATCAACTTTTCTGCTAAGGGCTCAAGCATTAGCAAGGGTGAGTCCCTAAAAGACACCGCGCAAACGCTTCAAGCAATGGGCGCAGATGCGGTCATCATCCGCCATGGAGCATCAGGTGCTGCGCAACGATTAGCGGATTCGAAATGGATGTCAGGTGCAGTTATCAATGCAGGTGATGGAACACATGAGCATCCAAGTCAGGCACTTCTCGATGCTTTTACAATCCGTAAACATTTAGCGAAATCTGGTGAAGATCTAACTGGCATAAAAGTTGTAATTGTTGGCGATGTCCTGCACTCACGAGTAGCGCGCTCCAATGTGCTACTACTTGCTAAGTTGGGAGCAGATGTCACTTTGGTTGCGCCGCCAACACTTCTTCCGGTTGGCGTAGAAAGTTGGCCTTGCAATATTTCCTATGATTTTGATGCTGCGATCGTCGGTGCTGACGCGGTGATGATGTTGCGAATTCAACTAGAGCGCATGTCTGAGATGTTCTTTCCTAATGCGCGCGAGTACTCAAGATACTTCGGGCTAAATAGCGATCGCGTAAAGGCGCTCAAACCTTCAACGTTGGTTATGCACCCTGGTCCAATGAATCGCGGGCTTGAGATAACGGCGGATGCTGCAGATGGCGCAAGATCAGTGATTGTGGAACAGGTATCAAATGGCGTCAGCGTAAGAATGGCGATTTTGTATATGTTGCTAGCTGGCGCACCCGAAGGAGAACTAGATGGAATCAATAGAGAGGCAGGTGCTTTGTAATGAGCGCTAAGAAATCAAACTTTCTATTGACGGGGCTAACTTTGCCAGATGGAACAGCAAGTGATCTTCAGATAGCAAACGGTGTTATCACCGCTATCGGGAAAACGATCGCAAGTAACGCTGACGATCAGGTTGTCGATTTGCAGGGTTCGGTAGTTCTCCCTGGTTTAGTTGATCTTCATACCCATCTTCGCGAACCAGGTAAGGAAGATGCTGAGACAGTTTTATCTGGTTCTATGGCGGCAGCTAAGGGCGGTTATGTCGCAATTTCTGCGATGGCCAATACTTCTCCCGTTGCTGATACTGCAGGCGTTGTTGAACAGGTTTATGCGCTCGGACAGAGTGCGGGATTTGTTGATGTCTTCCCAATTGGAGCTGTTACGCAAGGGCTAGCAGGAGAGGCGCTCTCTGAAATCGGAGCGATGGCAGATTCAAATGCTCGAGTTCGTGTATTTAGCGATGATGGAAATTGTGTTCACGATCCGCTCGTTATGCGTAGAGCGCTTGAGTACGTAAAGAAGTTCGGCGGAGTTATCGCCCAACATGCCCAAGAACCAGCGCTCACCAAGGGCGCCCAGATGAACGAGGGTCTCATCTCGTCGCGATTGGGGCTAAAGGGTTGGCCAGCAGTTGCCGAAGAAGCAATTATTGCTAGAGATGTATTGCTTGCTGATCATGTTCAATCCAGACTCCACATCTGCCATTTAACAACAGCTGGTGGAGTTGAGATTATCCGGTGGGCGAAGGCGCGCGGAATAAACGTGACTGCTGAAGTAACACCTCATCACTTATTGCTCACCGACGATTATGCAAATAGTTACGATCCAATTTTTAAGGTTAATCCACCGCTGCGCACTCAAAGAGATGTCGAAGCGCTGCGTGAAGGTTTAGCTGATGGAACTATCGATATCGTGGCCACCGATCATGCTCCGCATCCTGCTGAAGCAAAAGAGTGTGAATGGCAAGAAGCAGCCTTCGGAATGCTCGGCTTGGAAAGTGCGCTATCGATTGTGAATCAAACTATGGTGCAGACTGGACTTTTGACCTGGGAAGGCGTTGCCGATCGCATGAGCCGCACCCCAGCGCAGATTGCTGGATATGAAAGCCACGGCGGCAAGATCGAAGTTGGCGCTCCTGCCCATTTGACTGTGATCAACCCGACCCAGAACTACCGCGTGGATCGCGACCTAGTTGCCTCTCGTAGTCGCAATACTCCCTTCCATGGCATGGAACTTTCTGGAGTAGTTCAGGCAACTTTCTTCCGGGGTATTCCAACCTATTTGGCTGGACAACTAACATCAATTCATAACTATTCTTCAAATGCACAGGGAGGTTCTTCGATATGAGTAAGGCCTACCTGGTTTTAGATGATGGCAGAATTTTTGAAGGAAAATCTTGGGCAGCGCTAGGTAGAACTTTTGGTGAAGCGGTCTTTCAAACTGGTATGACCGGATATCAAGAGACGCTTACCGACCCTAGCTACCATCGCCAAGTAGTTGTTATGACATCACCACATATTGGCAATACCGGCGTGAACTCAACTGATAATGAATCTAGCAAGATCTGGGTTGCCGGCTTTGTTGTCAGAAATCCTTCTACTTTAACGAGCAATTGGCGAAGCGAGAAAGATCTAGAAGAAGAGCTAATTGATCAGAAAATTGTTGGAATTCAAGGGATCGACACTCGCGCCCTAACGCGCCATCTCCGAGATCGCGGAGCGATGCGAGTCGGAATATTTTCAGGTGAAGAGTTAAGCAAAGAAGAGATGGTTGTAGAGGTTCGTAAAACTTCTCAAATGAGCGGTGCTTACCTGAGTGAAGATGTTTCTACTAAGCAGACCTACATCGTTCCTGCGGTAGGTGAAAAGAAATTTACAGTTGCCGCTCTCGACCTTGGAATTAAAGGAGCAACACCTCGCGCGTTAGCGGAGCGCGGGGTAGAAG
>JAIYCF010000058.1 GCA_027488165.1 Streptomycetaceae bacterium | reverse complement strand
TGGGCTGAGTGGTGTGGTCCTTGCCGCGCAGTTGGACCAATCCTTGATGAGATCGCAACTGAACACGGCGACAAGCTCACCATTGTGAAGCTAAATACCGATGAAGAATCAGCGATCGCAATTAAATATGGAGTAACTTCAATTCCAATGCTCAACGTTTATGTAAACGGTGAAGTTGTTAAGACAATTATTGGTGCAAAGCCAAAGCCAGCGCTTCTAAAAGAGCTCGAAGGCTTCATCTAATCAACTCGTTGGTTTAGATCTCTCATGAAAGAACTATCTCCTGACGAGATTCGTTCTTTTCAGCAAGAGCGTGGTTTGCATGTAACCGGTGAATTAAATGACCAAACCAAACGCGCCCTTGAAGAATCTCGTTGGAAGTTAGGCGATCGTTCTTTAAATCTTCAACCATCTCCAATGATGCGTGGTGACGATGTTGCTGCACTTCAAGCGCGCCTTACCGAGATGGGTTTTAACGCCGGTCGAGTCGATGGCATCTTTGGAGAACGTACTGAATCTGCTGTTAAAGAATTTCAAAAATCAGTTGGAATAAAAGTTGATGGTAAATGTGGCCCTGCGACAATAATCGCGCTGATTCGCTTAACAAAGATTGTTTCTGGCGGAGCACCTGCTCAGATGCGCGAAAGTGCAAAGCAACGTAATCGTGGCCCCGCACTTGCAAACAAGGTAATTGTTTTAGATCCCGCATTCGGTAACGAAGAAGCAGAGATCGTGTATGACATTGCCCAACGTTTAGAAGGTCGTTTGTTAGCCCTTGGCGCCAGCGTCTTTTTAACGCGCGGCCCAAAGAATGTTTTAACTGAAAACGAGATCATTGCTTTCGCAAATAAAAATAGTGCGGATCTTGTTATCTCTTTACATACCGATAAACACGCAAACCCTGATGCACATGGAGTTTCTACTTACTTCTACGGAAGCGATGCCCACGGAGTTCATTCAATTGTTGGTGAAAGATTTGCATCCCTTGTGCAGCGCGAACTATGTGCGCGTACTGATTTATTAAATTGCCGAACCCATGCCAAAACTTGGGATCTACTTCGCCTGACACAAGCCCCGGCGGTGCGCGTAGATCTTGGTTATCTAACAAATGCTGGAGATGCAGCGCGCCTTGCCCGTCCTGATTTCCGCGATACTTTGGCGGAAGCTTTCATCATCGCAATTCAGCGCCTTTATCTATCGGCTGAAGATGATGCCAAGACTGGAACTTTGCGTTTATCTGACCTGCGTAGTGCTGGTATTCGTCGTTAGTTCTAATTAATTCGCTAGCCCAAGCGGGCATGTGGGAGACTTCTGGGTATGTCTGAGGTATCAGTTCGCTATCAAACCGGTGTACCGCAAAATCTAGAACAACGTTTTGCAACTCGCGCCGCCGGAATGTTGCCTTCTGAAATTCGCTCACTCTTTGCTGTTGCATCTCGTCCAGAAATCGTTTCGCTAGCGGGTGGAATGCCAAATCTTTCAGCGCTTCCTATGGAGATGATGGCTGGCGTTGTTAATCAATTGATTCTGACAAACGGCGCTGAAGCTCTGCAATATGGCAGCGGCCAAGGACATCCAAAGCTTCGCGAACAGATTTGTGATGTTATGGCGCTAGAAGGAATTCGCGCCAATCCTGATGACATTGTTGTTACAACTGGTTCACAGCAAGCACTTGATTTAATTTCACGAATATTTATCGATCCAGGTGATGTCGTATTGGTAGAAGCGCCTTCTTATGTCGGTGCACTCGGAACATTTAGACAATATGAAGCATCTGTAGTCCACGTTGAAATGGATATGAACGGCCTAGTTCCAGATGCTTTGCGCGTAGCGATTAAATCTGTGCGTGCTGCCGGTCGCAAGATTAAATTCCTGTACCTGATTCCAAATTATCAAAATCCGACCGGAGTCTTGCTGCCAGCAGATCGTCGTACTGAAATTCTAAATATCTGCCGCGAAGAAGGAATCTTCGTAGTTGAAGATAACCCTTACGGATTGCTTGGTTTTGATCGCCCATCACCAAATGCGATGCGCGCTGAAGATTCTGAAAATGTTATTTATTTGGGTTCTTTCTCAAAGACAATCGCATCAGGTTTGCGTATTGGTTGGGCGCTTGTTCCGCAATCACTAAAGGATAAATTGGTAATTGCATCCGAATCATCAATTCTCTGCCCTTCAAACTTTACGCAATTAACCATTTCTAACTACCTTGCAGATCAGCCATGGCGCGATCAGATCGCATCATTCTGCGAGCTATATAAGGTGCGTCGCGATGCGATGCTTGAATCACTTGAACAATATTTTCCTAAAGAGGCTACTTGGACTAAACCAGGCGGCGGTTTCTATGTCTGGGTTAACTTGCCACCAGAAATAGATACTAAGGCGATGATGCCAAAGGCGATCGTTGCCAAGGTTGCCTATGTTCCTGGCAATGCTTTTTACGCCGATGGTTTTGGATCTTGGTCGATGCGACTTTCTTACTGCCACCCAACACCTGAACGAATCCGTGAAGGCGTTAAAGCTTTGGGTGGAATCGTGACGCAGGAGATGGCGCGTCGCGGTACAGCGCTTAAGTAATAAAAAGTTTTACTTAGATCCTTCGATTAGATCAACGATTCGCTGCAAATCTTCACGTCCGGCATATTCAATAACAATCTTGCCTTTACCGTTTGCGCCCTGCACGCTAACACGTGTATCTAGGTAATCACTTAACAACTCTTCGGCAGCCAGGGTTTCTCCTGTTGTAGAACTCTTTCCGCCTTTGCCGCTCTTAGTGGAGCCCTTCTTTGGAGAGTGAATCGCAACAGCTTCTTCAGTTGCGCGAACACTTAAACCTTCGGCAACGATTCGGTTAGCTAACTTTTCAATTTCTACTTCGTCAGTTAAACCAAGAAGTGCGCGAGCATGGCCTGCTGAGATAACACCTGCCGCAACTTTGCGTTGCACGGTTGGCGGAAGATTTAAAAGGCGGATTGTGTTTGAGATAAGCGGACGAGAGCGACCAAGTTTTAGCGCCAGCTCATCGTGTGTGCAGTTAAAGTCGGTAAGTAATTGCGCGTAAGCGGCACCTTCTTCAAGTGGGTTAAGTTGGCTGCGGTGGATATTTTCAATCAACGCTTCACGTAAAAGTTCGTTATCAGGAGTCTGGCGAATAATTACCGGAATCTTCTTTAAACCCGCTGCCTTTGCCGCGCGGAAGCGGCGTTCTCCCATAATTAATTCATATTTACCTGGAGATGTTTGGCGAACGACAGGTGGTTGCAAAATACCAATCTCTTTGATTGATGCGATTAATTCGTTTAACGCACCCTCTTCAAAGATTGTTCGTGGTTGGCGCGGGTTAGGAGAGATCGCATCTACTGAAACTTCATTCTGTTGTGCAACTTCATTGCCGGCGACAGTGAGTGATGTTGGAATTAATGAATCTAAATTAGTTCCTAGGCCACCGCGTTTTGCACTCATGCAATTTCTCCATCGCGCTTGTAATTGATATTTACAACATTGGAATCAAAGTTAACGTCGAGCGCATCTTTTGGTTTTCCGCGCTCTGCAATCTCGCGCGCAACCTGCATATAGGCAATGGCACCTGGCGATAGCGGGTCATATGTCATAACTGTTTGGTTATATGAAGGCGCTTCAGATACACGTACTGCGCGTGGGATAGGAATATCAATTAACTCTTTTGGAAAGTGTGCCCGAACATTTGCAGCGACATCATTTGATAAACGTGTACGGCCGTCAAACATTGTTAAAACAATTGTTGAAAGATCTAGGTTTGCATTTAAGCGCTTTTTAACAACGCCGTAAGTTTCAAGCAGTTGTGACAAACCTTCGAGTGCGTAATATTCAGTTTGAATTGGAATTAGAAGTTCACGAGCAGCAGCAAGTGCGTTAATGGTTAACAACCCAAGTGATGGTGGGCAATCGATAAAGATGTAATCGTAATTTGGTGAAATTTCATCAAGCGCTTCTTTTAAACGAAGTTCGCGCGCAACCATCGAAACTAAATTAACTTCCGCATTTGCAAGAGATGAGTTTGATGGAACGCAATCAAGTGCAGGAAAGCCTGCAACCTTTTGAATTACAGAACTGATTTGTGCACTGCCCATGAGTACGTCGTAAACGCCCTCGATATCACGGTGAGGAACTCCCAGTGCGGTGCTGGCGTTGCCCTGTGGATCTAGATCAACCACTAGGACCCGAAGCCCACCCATTGAAAGGGCTGCTGCGATATTGACTGTTGTGGTGGTCTTTCCGACCCCACCCTTCTGGTTTGCCACGGTGAAGATCCGGGTTGAGGCCGGTTTTGCCATCGCCTCTTTTAGCCGCCGGACGCCGACGACCTTTGTCTCGCTCTCGCGATCGCTTGTTTCACGTGAATCAACCACGCGCCTATCTAAGCACTTATTACAGAGCCCTTACGCACAGAGATCACTCTGCCGAGCTCGATTCCCTCAAGTTTTATCTCGTGGAGCTCAGCCCCTTTGATTCCAACCATCTCGTTTGCCGCAGACTCCCCCTTCATAGCTAAAAGGGACCCTCCAGTTTTAACCATATGCCAAGAGATCTTCTTCAACTTCTCCATCGGGGCAACGGCGCGGGCGGTAACAAAATCAGCGCTCTTCTTTACATCCTGGGCGCGGCCGCGGATGACGGCAATTTCAACGCCCCCGGCTGCAATCGCAGCAACTGCCTCATTTAGGAACTCAACTCGGCGCTCAAGTGGCTCAATTAGGGTCACTTTTAGGTCAGGCCGGGCTAAGGCGATAACAATTCCTGGCAGCCCCGCCCCTGATCCGATATCGAATATAGAGGCACCGTTTGGCAAGATTTGGGTTATAGGAAGGCAGTTAAATATATGGCGATCCCAGATCCGCTCACCTTCA
>JAIYCF010000107.1 GCA_027488165.1 Streptomycetaceae bacterium | reverse complement strand
GGATCTGCTGGTTAATTTTTAAAACTTGTTAATTACTTAAGTTAATTACTTGAGTGGCTCGGGACAGGATCGAACTGTCGACCTCACGATTTTCAGTCGCGCGCTCGTACCAACTGAGCTACCGAGCCAATATTTAATTGTGATAAATCATTAAAAAAGAAGAGAGTGTGTGGACACTCTCTTCTCGCGACCCGGACGGGACTTGAACCCGCGACCTCCGCCGTGACAGGGCGGCGCGCTAACCAACTGCGCTACCGGGCCTTAAAGAATGAAAACATAAGTGGCTCTTATGTCACCTTAAAGCCGTTACTTCCAGATTTCTCTGGTCTTGCGTGCCCCCAACGGGATTCGAACCCGTGTTACCGCCGTGAAAGGGCGATGTCCTAGGCCCCTAGACGATGGGGACGTATGAGGCTCGCAAATCGTACCCGCTTAGGGCTCGCTAACCAAAATCGGTTAATTACGCGAGTAAAAGCGGTGATTAATCGCCAGAAATAGCGAAACTTTTTAGAGAAGCGCCCACTGAATAGTGATTGAAACGGTTACATCTTGCTGACCTAGATCAACAACAGTTGCTTCAGAATCAGCAGCCTTTGCCATTGCCATTACAGGTGGATAGCTAATTGGGCTTGAATTCTCTACTAAGTAATTAACGCGCCCAAGTTTTGCACCGAGCAACTTCGCATATGAAGTTGCCTTTGCTTTCGCATTCTTCACAGCGTTAGCACGTGCAGATTCAGTTGCCTTTGATGAATCAAGAACAAAAGGAGTTACGCCTTGAATCTGTAAGTTATCTCCGCCTGCCGCGACAACTGCATCAACAATAGCGCCGGCATTTCCTGCATTTTTAATTGTTACAACAAAACCCTGTGATCCACGGTAGCCAATTAGAACGGAACCTTTATCTTGGGTGTAGTTGTATTCAGGATAAACAGAGATGCTTTGTGTTGCGATATCGCCCTTAGCAATTCCAGCCTTGGTTAGCGCTGCACGAACTGCTGCTGCAGATGTTGAAGTTTGAGCAAGTGCTTCTTTATTTGAGCCTGCGACAACAGTTACATTCGCATTTAAACGCACTGCATCTGGAGTGACCTTTACAGAGCCATCAGAATTAACGGTTAAATAACGTGTAGCCGTAGTAGTTGCCTCTGCAGGTAGTGAAGCAGCGATTGCTCCAACTAGGGTAAGTGCGATCAGTGCGGCGGCTATTTTGCGTGCTCTTATTGTCATCATGGGATAAGTATCTCCTATTTGTTTATCTCTGTCTGTGGTGCTTCTGTGAAAACTGTGTGATTTAAAGCGAGCGATAAAGATCGGAGTGATCTTTTATCATGCGATCTAGCGAGAAATAGCGTTCAGCGTGTGCTTTTCCGGCCGCCCCCATCATCTGGCGCAGTTGTGGATCGCGCACCAATTTCTCAATGGCATCAGCCATTTCTGCGGCAGTTGTTGCAGTTAAGTAGCCGGTGCTTTCGTTAATGACGATATCTGAGATAGAACCAACGTTAGTTGCAACTATTGGAAGACCAGCTTGCGCAGCCTGAATCAAAGTAAGTGGAATACCTTCATTATCTGAAGTCAGAATCGCGATATCGCTTGCCGCAAAGATTTGGTCGATATCACTGCGCCATCCAAAGAAAGTCACATCCAATTGCTCTTTTAGTGCACGCTGCTTTGAGCTTTCAAATAGTTCGCCTTCGCCAGCAACCAAGAAACGCAGATCAATTCCACGGCGCTTACATTCAGTGGCGACATCCAATAATCGATCGGGGCGCTTGATCTGAGTCAAGCGACCTACGAAGGTGCAGTACAAGACTTCTGATGAAATCCCTAGCGCGCTTTTTGCAGTGGATTTAGAGATGGATTTAGGGCTTGGAAGTCCCGGAAAGAAGACCCGGTACTTATCTGCTCGACCTATACCTGCTGCCAACAAATCATCTTTAACTTTGCTGCCTATTGCTATCAATACCTCGGTACGAGCGGCAAAGAATTTCTCTATCAAGATAACTAACTTTGTAAGTGAGCTGCTGAAATATCCGTGTAGCAAATGGCCGTGGAAGGTGTGAACGCGCACCGCACCGCGACCTGCCAACAACGAAGCCAAGCGTCCGAGTACGCCTGCCTTTGCAGTGTGGGTATGTATTACATCTGGTTTGTATTTGCGGATCAGTGAAACCAATCCAAAGAACGCTTTCAGATCTGCGATTAAAGAAACGGATCTTCCCAATCCTGCAATACGCGTTGCCTTGATATCTGTTGCCACGGTGTCTAAATAGTCAGCTTCATTTTCATCGCAATAACCGGTAACCAAGATTTGCTCAAAGGCTGATTTATCCAAACCGCGCATGAGTTCAGCCACGATCAGAGCAGGTCCACCCACATTCATGCGGGCGATAATCTGCATCACTTTTACCTGCGCGGCCATGTGGTTATCTTCTCGCAAAAAGGCGCGATAATTGCGCACATGAGCAGTGGTGAATTCGTATCAAGTTGCACCGCTGATTCTTTGGCGCAGGCAGCCCAGTTACTCAAAGATGG
>JAIYCF010000050.1 GCA_027488165.1 Streptomycetaceae bacterium | reverse complement strand
CCGAATAACCCTGTAAATACTTCGCGAATTCCAGAATCACTCGCCCATTCGTGCTTTGCTTTATCGCCAATTACTACATCACCAACTGTTGAATTGGGATCGGCTTTATCCACTTGGGAAAGTAAGCCGATTTTCACGCTATTGGCTTTTGTTACACGGCCCTGATCTGGTTGCTCAACCGCAGCAATTATTTTCATCAACGTGCTTTTGCCCGAACCGTTGCGACCAACTATTCCAATTCGATCGCCTTCAGAAACTCCGAGCGAAACTCTTTCTAGCAGCGCTCTGATATCAAAGGCCTTTGAGACCTCTTCGATATTGACAAGATTGCGCGCCACGATGGGAGAGCGTACCTTTCAACTATGAAAGCCACCGACCGCCAATTTGCTATCGATCTTGATCAACGCGATCCATTAGCCCGCTTCCGTTCACAATTTGTGATTAGCGATCCAAATATCTGTTATTTAGACGGTAATTCACTCGGTCGTTTGCCGCTTTCAACTATTGAGGCAGTAAATGCCTTCATGCGAGATGAGTGGGGTCCAGAAGTTGTTACGGGTTGGGGCCACTGGGTCGATGAGGCGCAACCAACTGGCGATCTCATTGGGCGTTCAACTCTTGGAGCGGCGGCCGGACAAGTTTTGGCGTGCGATACAACATCGGTAAATTTCTATCAGTTGGCGTTAGCTGCAATTAACGCTCGCCCAGGACGTAAAACCATCATCACCGATGCGGCAAATTTTCCAACTGATCGCTACATACTTGAAGGTATTGCTAAGCAGTTAGGCCTTAACTTAATAATCATCGATAACGAAACTCCAGGAAAGGCGGAGAATGAACGGATAACTCCAGAAATCTTGGAGCCGTATTTAAGTGATGATGTAGCTCTCGTAACTCTAGAAGTCATTCAGTATCGATCAGGTGCACGAAATGACATCAAATCCTTAACTGATTTAGTTCGCAAGCACGGCGCATTTATGTTGTGGGATGCCAGCCACGCCGTTGGTGCAATCGAAATGGATTTTGATAAAAACGGCGTAGATATCGCAGTTGGTTGTACATATAAATATGGAAACTCAGGCCCTGGTTCTCCTGCTTGGCTCTATGTGAATAAGAAAGTACAAGCCGAGTTACAGGTTCCAATTCAAGGTTGGTTCTCACAAGGCGATCAATTTGCGATGGGTCCGGTCTTTGAAAAAGCGGAAGGAATTCGCGGCTTCCAAATCGCTAGCCCTTCACTCATCGGGCTTCGCTGTATTAAAAGCGCATTCACCATGATTGAAGAAGCTGGCCTTGGCGCTATCTCTGAAAAAGCCGCAATAGGTACCGAGATGATGATTCAGCTTTATGACGCGTGGCTAGCAGATTTAGGATTCACACTTCTTACATCTAGAAATCCGCAAGAACGCGGTGGCCATATCTCACTTGGCCATCCCGATGCGGCGCGCATTTGTGTAGCGCTACGCGAGTTTGCAGATGTAATCCCTGATTACCGCACCCCCGATTCAATTCGTTTAGCCATTGCACCACTGCCAACTTCATACGTTGAAGTTTGGGATGGATTTGCACGTATCCGCGATCTAGTTTCATCTCGCCAATACGAAAAGATTAAAACTACCGATTCGCGTGTCACATGAGCGACGAGTCATTTGATTCAGCTCTCACTTACTCCTCTTACCTTGCAGTAGATGAGTTATTGAAACTGCAAAGACCCCTATCTAAAAGTACGGAGACTGATGGGCCAGAGCATGATGAAATGCTCTTCATAATCATTCATCAGAGTTACGAACTCTGGTTTAAGCAATTGATTCATGAATTTAACGCCGCATCAATTTCACTTCAATCTGGTGATACCCACCGTTCTCTAGCAATTCTTGGTCGAATTCGAACGATCTTGAAGGTCTGCGTAACTCAGGTAGATATTTTGGAAACGATGACCCCTCTGCAATTTAACGCCTTCCGCGGATATCTTTCATCTTCAAGTGGATTTCAATCAGCGCAATTTAGAAAAGTTGAAGCGCACTTAGGCCGCAGAGATTCGAAGATGGCTTCACATCTGCCGTTAGATGTACAAAAAGAGATCGCTGAAATTTCTTCACAAAATTCAATTTGGGATTCAACTCTCGCTTACCTAGCAAAGCGTGGCCATAAGATTCCTAAAGAAATTCTGGAGCGCGATAAATCAACTCACTACCAATCAGATCCGCGCGTACTCGAAGCCCTTCTTGAAGTACACCGAAACGATCCCGAATCAGCGATGGTCTGTGAACGCCTAGTTGATATCGATGAAGGGCTTCAAGAATGGCGCTATCGCCACGTAAAGATGGTCGAAAGAACGATTGGCCACAAAGCAGGCACTGGTGGTTCGGACGGCGTTAAATATTTAGCAAGTACCTTATTTAATCCGGTCTTTAAAGATCTTTGGGAAATCCGTTCGCAGTTTTAAAGAAAGTCTTGCTTAAAATCTGCCGGTTGAATGCAGATAGATAATTACGATGATTGAAAAGACTGCGAATGCTGCAAT
>JAIYCF010000100.1 GCA_027488165.1 Streptomycetaceae bacterium | reverse complement strand
GCCTGGACTCTTGAACAATATAAGTAATTAGCTTCTTAACTTAAGTATTCCTGCAGCAACTCCCGCAAATTCTGCGGCACCTGTCGCACCAGCCTCAGTCGCATCAGAGACTTTGTAACTTCCAAATTGTTTCTTCTTTGCACTAGCGATCATGGGATTCTTTACCCAACCGCCAGCGATTACTACCTCAGTTGCTTGGCCGGTGAATTTCTCAATCAGAGAGACCATGTTGGCGGACTCTTCCACTAAATGTTCAGCAGTTGCTCGAAAGAGGGCAGCGGGTGAGACGGCATCATCAAGGTTGGTTACAGAGAGACCGTGATAATCATTGTTAACGCGCAGCGCGCTAGCTTTCGGATCAATCTTTAGCGCAGATTCACCAAGAGCAATCTTCTCCTCACGTGTTGAAACGCCAACAAGAGAACAAACTCTTTCTAGGGTTAAACCAGTCGGAAGCGCGCCTAGCAAAGTGAAGTGATCTGCAATTACCGAGGCGCTCAAACCCACGTTGGCTGCTGCCAATTCTGCAATGGCATCTCGAGACAGCGGCTTCTTAAATGTACGAAGTAACGCTTCAGCAGTACCCATCGAATCAAAGAGTGAACCTTCGTTTATCGCACCGCAGTAATACGCGGCAGTGAAATGATCATGTCCAGCAATAGTTATAACTGCACCACGTAATACTTCTGGCGCGTTGTTGTTGACAACACCAATTGGTTCACCTGCAACGACTAAACGAGCTAAGAAATCTTTGCCGCCACCAACCAACGACATCGCTTCAAGCCAAGGCGCACGCGCTTCAACGTCATAGAAACCGGTTCTGCTAACTAAGGAAAGTTCATTTACCAACTCCGCACCAAGACAGTACGAAACCCATTCTGGCGCCGAGAGAAAGTGTTTAGCTTTGCGGGTCTCGGGATACTCCTGATTCAACCAGAGCGTTTTTGAGATAGATGCAATCTCATTTAGCAGCGCACCAGCGCGAGCTCTAAATTCGTAATCGCCTAGCTCGTTAATAATTGGTTCAGTTAAGCCACGTGGATCGTGCCACGCTAAACCAGGAGCAAGTGGTTTACCTGCGCCATCAATTAAAACGCCGGTTTCGCTAAATCCCGTAAAACCTATTGCGGCGACTTTGCCACCTGCAAGTTCCGCCGCCTTCGCTGCAACTGCGATGACCGTTTCTGCCAAGAGCAACATATCTATATCGCTATTGTTTTTCTCATGCCGCCAAGGAGTTGGCTCGGCATGCTCAGCGATTACCTTTAAATCAATATCTGTTGCAACTGCCTTAATTCGAGATGTGCCGATATCGACACCGATCAAAATTTGTTGAGACATTTTTAATCGTGCCGCTTAGGGCGCAACTCGCGCCAGTTCTGCAAGTGGTGGGCGACAAACAATTGCATTTGCACCGCTGAAGGTGAATGCGCCCGCGCTATGTGGAATCACTACTGCATCACCTTTAGTGATCGACATTTCAGGTGCGTTAGCGAAAGAGATTGCTCCTGATCCATCTAAAACAAGTGCGACAGCAAAGCCGGCAGGAAATTCGCCAGAACCAGGCGCTAAATGAGCGCGGAAGTAGCCATCAGATTTCAGTGGCAAAACAGAGCGAAGCGCTCCACCAGAAAAGACGTTATGAGTAATGAGTGAATCAAACTCAGAGTCAGATAGCGGATCAAGCATGAGCGCATCGGTAACTGTTTCAAAACCTAAACCGAGATGGCCATCTTTAATTCCATCTACTGCAAAGCCTTCCCATTCAAGGAGCGCTGATAAATCTGTTGGCTCTTGTAGTTCTAAGACAAAGATTCCGGCATCAATGGCATGTGCAACACCAGCTGGAACAAGTACTGCATCGCCAACTTGAACTTCCGTGCGGCGAAGAGATGCGAGTAGCGCTGCTGAATCTTGTGCACGTACTAAATTCAAAATATCTTCTTTATTCTGTTTTTGAGCGAATCCAAGTCCAACTCCTGAACCAGCGGGCGCTTCCAAAATAATCCACGCCTCAGTTTTACCGTGATCCAAACCGAGATGGGTTTTCGCAAAGGCTTTATTTGGGTGGTAATGAACAGGAAGGCGTTGATCGGGATCTAGTAACTTAATTAAAATTTCTGTACTGAGTCCAAAGTTCTCAACGTGATCTGCGCCCAACCAACCATCAGAATCGTTCTTGATTGCATCGCGCAACAGAGTGCCATCACTTAAACGTGAAAGCCCTTGCTCTGCTTCACCAAAGCGAGTTGTGATCGAACCGATCCATTCTTCGGGACGCATTGGTCCGCCGGGTCCGTGACGCAAGGCGCCGATTCGATTGCCACCGCGATAAAAGTGATCAAATTGATTAGAAGGCAGCTTGGAAGGGGTGGTTGAACTCTGTGACATGGTTCTAGACTACTTGCAGAGTTAATGAAATTACCAGTGAAAATGGAGCCACTTAATGTCTGATGTATCAATTCGCCTAAAGCGCTTATTTAACAATGGCCGCTGCTTCGATATCGCAGTTGACCATGGCTTCTTTGGTGAAGGAACATTCCTTGCAGGCATTGAAGATATGGGCGCTGCAGTCAATACCTTGATCGATGCTGCACCTGATGCAATTCAATTAACTCTAGGGCAAGCCAAGCATCTACAGAACAATCCAAAGCCAAATAAACCTGCGCTGGTTTTGCGCACCGATGTGGCAAATGTTTATGGCAAGGTAATTCCCGATCACCTCTTTAGTATTTTGCTAGAAGATGCGGTTCTGCAGGCAGTGCGTCTTGATGCCGCGATCGTGGTTGTGAATTTACTTGATCTTCCAGGCCGTCCAGAACTTCGTGATTCATGCATTCGCAACATCATGACTTTAAAGGCGCAGTGTGAGCACTACGGAATGCCATTAATGGTTGAACCGTTAGTTATGAAAGATGCAACCACTGGTGGATATACATCAGATGGTGAACTTGAGAAAGTAGTACCGTTGGTACGCCAGGCAATTGAATTAGGTGCCGATGTTATTAAGGCGGATCCAACGGATATCGCTGCTGATTATCACCATGTAATTCAAACCGCTGGAACAGTGCCAGTTCTAGTTCGCGGCGGCGGACGTGTCTCTGACGAGGAACTCTTAAATCGCACCGCTGAAGTTCTTAAGCAAGGCGCTGCCGGAATTGTTTACGGTCGAAATATCATCGCGCATCCAAAGCCAGCGAAGATGACCCAAGCGTTGATGGCGATGCTACATAAAGGTACTTCAGCAGAAGATGCGCTAAAGATTGTCTCTGCTTGATATGTCTAAACAAAAGCAGGTAAAGGTAGGAATTATCGGCGGCGGCCTAATGGGCCGTGAACTACTTGCTCTAGTTGGACGCTGGGATGCGCTTCTAGATCACCCAGTCCGTCCAGAAATTACCGCAATTGCAGATACATCAGATGGAGTGCGCGAATTCTTTACCAACGCTGGTGTTGCTGAGTCATATAGTGATTACAAAGAGTTGTTAGCTAGCCCTAACGTTGATGTGGTTTATATCGCTGTTCCACATAACTTGCATGAAGAAATTTATATCGCAGCGATCAACGCCGGTAAAGATTTTCTCGGTGAAAAGCCATTCGGAATTGATTTAGCGGCTGCTGAGAAGATCGAAGCAGCGCTAGTTGGAAAGAAGAATTTTGTGCGCGTTTCCAGCGAACTCCCTTTCTATCCCGGCGCACAAGCTGCAATTCGTGAAGCGCGCAGTGGGAATCTAGGAGAGATCGTAGAAGTTCGTTCTGGTTTACTTCATTCATCAGATATTGATCGCAAGAAGAAAATTAATTGGAAACGCCAACGTAAATTCTGTGGAGATATCGGGGTCCTTGGGGATCTCGGAATGCATGCTGCACATATTCCACTTCGCTTGGGATATAAACCAACCAAGGTATTTGCAATACTTGATGACATCGTTACACACCGCGAAAATGCGCAGGGTGAGCAAGTACCTTGCGATACCTTCGATAACGCAGTCTTAGCAATGCGCGCACAAGATCACGCAAGCAAGCGGGAATTCCCGATGTTCTGGGAGATGAAACGAATCGCACCCGGTGAAAGCAACACCTTCTTCTTTAGCGCAATTGGAATGACTGGGGGAGTTCGCTTTAGTACAAAAAACCCAGCGGTTTATCACACCTTTGCGCTGCGTAACGGAGAACAAGTCTGGTCTGAAATCCAACCCGGTCATGTTTCTAATTGGCCAGTGATTACTGGGCATATCTTTGAATTTGGCTTTCCTGATGCGCTCTTGCAGATGTGGGCTGCTTACTTTGCCGAACGTGAAGGAAAACTTGGAGATAAGTTTGCATGCGCTTCAGTATCTGAAGTTGTTGACTCACATCGCACTTTTGCAGCAGCGATGAAATCTCACGAAACTCGCGCGGAAGTTTCGTTATAGAAATGCAAGACTTCTCTAAAACCAAAATCGCTGTAATCGGTAGCACCATGATGGATTTAACCGTCTATGCCGATGTTCTTCCTGCCGCCGGTGAAACCCGCTTCGGAGATAGTTTTACAACGGGATTTGGTGGAAAAGGCGCAAACCAAGCGGTTATGGCCTCTCGCACCGGCGCAAAAGTCACAATGATTACAGGGATCGGAAACGACGGTTTTGGTAGCGAAAGCTTGGCTAATTTTAAAAACTGTGGAATGGATACAACTTCAGTTCTGCAATTGCCGACACATACTGGAGTGGCACATATCTGGGTAGATGGCCAGGGACAGAATCGAATTTCAATTGTTCCGGGCGCTAACTTTGCCTTGACGCCACAGAACGCAATTGATGAAGTCTCAAAGTTAAAGGAAGTCAGCGTATTAATTGCACAATGTGAAATCCCGCAAGAAGTAACTTTGGCTGCTTTTCGTACGGCACAAGAACTCGGAATTACTACAATTCTCAACCCTGCGCCTTATCAACCTCTTACTGATGATCTTCTTGAGTTAACAGATTGGTTAATTCCGAACGAGATTGAATTTGCTGAACTTGATAAGTCGCATCGCGCACCAGATTCTGATGCAGTAATTGCTTCACTTCGCACAACGGGTCGCACAATTGTCACCTTAGGCAGCGAGGGAGCAGCTCTAGTAGCTGCGGACGGGACTGTTAAACGTTTCGCTGCAAAGAAGGTAACGGCAACTGACACAACTGGAGCGGGCGATTGCTTTATTGGCGCCTTTGCATCGGCCTTAGCAGCGGGTGCAACTGAAGAATCAGCTGTGCAATTTGGAATCGATTGTGCAACGAAGAGCGTTACCCGAAAAGGTGCGCAATCTTCTTATCCAAAAATTGAAGAGATTGATTTCAGCCTGATCGTAAAATAACGCTGCTGTACGGAACGGCATCGCCAGTATGAATAATTCCTAGCGCCTGACCAACTTTTACTTTAAATTCTTCATGAGGAATTACCGTTGTCGCTAATCCGCGGTGATGAGTTTTGTATTCAGCAACTGTCGCAGCATCAACCTTCGCCTCAAATTCTGCAGCGAGATACAGTCCAGTTAAATCTAAATGAGGCAGAATCGCATCGAGTACCTGGGAAACAGTTGGGGTTCCCATCACTAGAGCGAGGTCGATAGTTTCAACGTTCGGATAAGTCGGAAATGGACCATCCACAATTGCGATTGTGTTCACATGGCGAAAACGGGCTAGAAGTGAGGCGAGATCTCCGTTGATAATTCCATTTTTGATCATGAAATTATGATTCCCTAGTATTGCGTTAAGTTCAAGCGCTAAACTTGAAAAGTGCCCGAACAACTAGCAAACCAACAGGCGGCTTTAGCAAGAATTGAAAGCTTTCTCGCCGGCACCTCCGAACGAGTACTGATTGGAATAATTGGTAAACCTGGCGCCGGAAAGTCGACGCTCTCAAAATTTTTGATGAGCAAGCTCCCTAAAGAGTTTGTAACTGTGGTCCCGATGGATGGCTATCACCTAAGCAATAAGGTTTTAAAGGATCTTAAACGCGCTGATCGTAAAGGCGCCCCAGATACCTTCGATGTTGCCGGCTTTGCATCGCTAGTTAAGCGGATCAGATCTGAGCAAACGCAGAACATTTACTATCCGATATTTGATCGCGCTATTGAAGAATCAATCGCCGCGCAAGGTGTGGTTACTTCAGCAACCAAGGTTGTAATAATCGAAGGCAATTATTTGCTGCACGATGCTGGTGGTTGGGAAGACATCAAAGATCTGCTCGATGAGAGTTGGATGGTTGATGTAGATGACGATAAGCGAATCGCACGCTTGATCTCACGCCATATTGCCTATGGAAAAGAGCCGGAAGCCGCGAAAGCATGGGCAAAGGGAACGGATGAAGCAAACGCTCAATTAATCGAACGCGGACGTGCGCGAGCCGATTTTGTTGTTCAGATTGATTAGAAGTTAGCCACGTAGCGCGGCTGCAAGTGAACGGAAATCTTCGACCAAGATGTCGATCTCTTTCTGTCCGTGAGCCAAGCTAATCAACCATTGCTCATCGAGTCCCGGAGGCGTGATGATTCCGCGGTTAAGTGACCAAAGCCAAGAGAGTTCAGCTATACCAAAATCTGTTGCTTTGTAATCACGGTAGTTGCGCACTGGTGTTGTCGACCAAGTAATGCAGCCCTTAACACCGAATCCAACGGTATGTGCAGGAAGTTGGTATTCCTCGATAATTTCTGAGATGCGCTCAAGTGCTTGTTGGTTAAGCGCTTCAGCAGCAGCCAAAGTTTCGGCGGTGCAAATTTTATCTACAGCGCGAATTCCAGCCATTGCTAGCGGGTTACCGTTGAAGGTACCGAAGTGAGCCATCTTTCCATTTACAACAAAGTCCATATATTTCTGTTTGCCACCAAATGCAGCGAGAGTTAAACCGCCGCCAATTGATTTTGCAAGAGTAATCAAATCTGGCTTAACGCCAAGCCGTTGTGCGGCACCTTGATGTCCAGCAGTTAGTCCTGTCTTTACCTCATCAAAGATCAAAACAATTCCGTATTGATCGCAGAGTTCGCGTACGCGCTCTAAGTAACCGGCATCTGGAAGAACAATTCCGATATTTTCAAGAACGGGTTCAACGATAAAGCAAGCGATAGTAGATGCATGCTTAATGAAGATCTGTTCTAACGCTTCTGGATTGTTGTAAGGAACAACATGAACTGTTCCGGCTACTAAGTTTGAATCTGCAACTGGAGTTGGAGATTCTGCATCTCCAGCTTTGTCTAAAGATGGCTTGCTAGAAACCACAAATGGGTCATAGCTACCGTGGTATCCGCCTTCAACTTTTACGATATCGCTCTTGCCTGTTGCAGAACGAGCAACGCGAACGGCATACATCGTTGACTCAGTGCCTGAGTTTGTAAAGCGAACTTGATCAATGCCAAAGCGACGACAGATACGTTCAGCTGCATCAGTTGAGATTGGTGAAGGAGTAACGAAGAGCATTCCGGTATCTAGTGCAGCTTTTGCTTCTTCAACAACAACTGGGTTTAAGTGGCCAGCGAGCATTGCTCCGAAGCCCATTGAGAGATCGAGCAGTTGGCGGCCATCAACATCGGTCATCCATGCGCCTTGCGCAGAGACAATAGAAATTGGATAAGGATCCCAATGCTGGAAACTTGAAGTTACGCCTAGAGGCAGGGATTTCATGGAGCGTGCGCTCTCAGCGAGCGATCCCTTTGTGTTCTTGGTGAAGAGTTCCCATTCTGAGGCCAGTAAAGAGGCTACTTTCTCAGGCGAGACAGGCGTTGATGTTGTTGGTACTAATCTAAAACTTTCCGCGTGATGCGATTGTGTAATCATTTTAAAGCTGTACGGCAAAGGTTTCTGATTTAGAAACTCGTTTGAGAAGTACTCTCCCGATCCTTTCATTCTTTCGAATGTGGGGTAAGTATCTCCGAAGTTAAAAAAAGTTGCAACCCCTAGGCCTTTTTATGCGAGAAGTTCGGGCGTTTCTCATAAACTTTAGGACGTTATGGAAAAACCAACAATAATTCTTGCAACAAGCAATGGCGTAGGAATGGGCCATTTAGCTCGTGCATCCGCGATTGCATATTCTTTAAAAGAGATTGCTAATCCAATTATTGTTTCGATGGCCGGTGGAATCGCTGAAGTCCCGGACTTTATGGGAATACGCTGTGAATACATTCCAGGAAAAGATCGCATGTGGATGACGCGAGATAACTGGGATATTTATTTGCGTGATCGTTTACTTGCGCTAGTTGATGAAACTGGTGCAAGAGTTTTATCTTTTGATGGAGTTGTTCCTTACCCAGGTGTTATCGCTGCAAAGTTTAGCCATCCAAAACTTTCTTTAGTTTGGGTTCGTCGCGGTTTGTGGCAGAAGAAACCGCAGAGATTTGTTTTAGGTTTGCAATCAAAGATGATGGATCACATCGTCGAACCAGGTGATATCGCGCGCGCTTATGATTTTGGGCCAACTGCAACTCGCAAAGATGCAACGTTAACTTCGCCAGTTTCACTCTTTGATAAGAAGACCGCATTTAGCCGCGATGAAGCGCGGCGCATAGTGGGATTAGATCTAGATCGCCCCGCCGTCTTGGTACAGCTCGGAACTGGCGATAGCGATGTCAACGAGAAGATGACCGCGGCTCTCTCGGGCCTCTTAGGTTGGAAAGATCTGCAGGTGATCCTGACAAAGCAACCACTTGATAAAGAGGGAAAGTCTTTAGCGCCAGAAGGTCTAGATATCCGAGTCGTTCGCTACTTCCCGCTCGCCAAAGTACTTCATGCTTTTGATGCCAGCGTATGCGCAACTGGATATAACGGTGTTCATGAACTTCTTCCGGCGCTTGTACCTACTGTATTCGTCTCAAATATCCGCGGAACCGATGATCAAGATGCTCGCGCAAAGTGGTGCCATGACTTCGGCTTTGCACTGCGCGCCGATCAAGCGGATTTAGCAGATATTTCTGCCAAAGTGCGCGAACTACAGAACCCACATGTGCGTGCACAATTATCATCTAAATGTGCAGAACTTCCAGATACAACGGGAGGCGCAGAGATAGCCAAAATTCTCTATGAGTTAGCAACAGCGAAAGAACCAGTGCGACCTTCTCGAGCCACCTTTATTCGCTTAAATATTCAAGAACATTTAAATCGCGGTCTGCGCCATGTTGCATATCTCGGTTTGCGCAGACTTGCACTTGTTTATCGCAAGCTACGCCCACACACAAACGTTCAAACTACCCGCGAAGAACCTCCAGTTTGGGGAGAAGAAAACACAGCAAAAGGCCTCCACCCATTGATAAAGGGGAATAGACGTTTTGAACATTTGATTACCGGAGCATCAGAGAGCTACAAAAAGCGCCGTAAAGAAATTGCAGAGGCCGCTTACGGAGAAAAGGCAGTAAGTAAAAAATGAGAATCAGAACCTGGTTTAAGAAAACGGTAATCGGGCGCCTAGTTTGGCGAATTATTATCGGCATTATCGGCGGTGCAGTAACCGTTGCGGGCGCTATTGCACTTGTAGGGCCTGGTCCAGGATTTTTGATTGTTTTAGCAGGGCTGGGAATCTTGGCTACCGAATTTGCATGGGCCGCACGAGTAATGGTTCGCACAAGAACTTATGCGCAGAAAGCTGCGGATAAAGCAGGAATTCCGAAGTGGGCACAATTTGCGTTGATTGCAGCATTCGCAGTCTTTTCAATCATCGTAATTATCTATCTGCATTCAACCGGCAGATTTTAAGCAAGACTTTCTTTAAAACTGCGAACGGATTTCCCAAAGATCTTTAAAGACCG
>JAIYCF010000097.1 GCA_027488165.1 Streptomycetaceae bacterium | reverse complement strand
GGCTACAGATAATGGAGTTAACGGTACAAATGCAGGAAGCCAGCCTGAAATAGTTGGTCTGCAATCTGATTATCCGGTTACTTGGGAGCAAAGCGTTGGTGACCTAGGAGCGATTAGCGGTGCCGGCGGAATCGGCGACACTCTCGGTGGATTAACAGCAACGGGCTTAAAGATTTCTTGGGAGCAATGTGGCAAGGGAGCATGCCCGATTACTTGGGTTCTTAGCTTGGAAAATAACACTCAAGATTTGATTTCAACTGCACCATCACTGGGCATCTTTACCAATCACACTCCGATAGTCAGCGACTCACGGCCAACAACCGTTCTGCCTGGAGGTACTGCGCTCTTGGTCTATACCTTCCCTGAGTTCAAGGATTCCTTAGAGACTTCACCGCGTGAGACGTGGCAGTGGAACTGGTATCTAGCTCAACTCCGTTAGGAAAGCCCCTATTTTCTCCTCTCGTGAACGCATAAATTAGCCCCCATAGTGCGGTGAGCACTATGAAGCCATACCCGTGGCTTCACCTATCTATATGGGGGAAATGTGAAAAAGAAACTAATCGCTGGGGCGGCGTCCTTAGCAATGCTGGCGGGGTTGATCACTGCTACTTCAGCAAGTGCTGCAACTATCCGCTTGCCTAAATCGCCAATGGCTGCCTGTGTAATTCAAAACGGCATCTATTGCATCGAATCAGTAACTATTGCAACTGGTTCAGGACAGAAAATTCCTTTGACTTATGTACCTAGCGGAGCAGATGTTCCAGCTAAGAAGACTCCTGTTGATTTCTTTGCACCAGTTGCACAGATCAAGGGTGGCAAAGTAATCGACAACAACTGGTGGATGTCTCAATACCAGCGCGATGTACTCGCATCTGGCAAGTTTGTTATGCAGGATCTATCTTCACTTTACGGGACAGCAAATCACCCAGAACAGGGTGCGAAGTTCGATCCAAAGACAAAGACTTACGACATCAACAAGCCGCTTGATTTCTACAGCTACCCAATGGATTGCTGGAATAACACAACTAAGTCATCATCCAAATCAACTTTTGGTGCTTGCTACAAGGGTTCAGTCGCCTTCATGCAAGATAACGAAGTTAAGTTCTTCTTCTTCTATCCAACAGCGGCAGAAGCAGCAGCACAAATCACTCGTTTCACTGGCGTAACTTTCGTTGACCTTGCTGAACTTTCAGCAACTCAACAACGTCCAGTATGGGGAACAACATACGATGCGACTGCAAAGACATTCGCAGCAACAGAAGGAATCATCATTCCTATCTGGGTAACACGCGATGCACTAGTTAACGGATGGGCTGTTGCCGGTACACCTGCTGCAGTTCCTGCAGATCCAGCAGCTGCTGCAACTACAGCAGCACCAGCGACAGAGAGTGCAACAGCAGAAGCAGCAGAACTTGCTGCAACAGCACCACTTGCTCCAGAACCAGGCGTTGCAGTGGGTACACCAGCTGAAGCCGGTCGCTCACTTGTCGGTCGTTGGACACACCCTGATTGGCAAGGTCTAAACCTTGGCGCACTTGGTTATGACGGACTTTATGTTGAAGCACGTACTCCAAACGAGTTCGTATCAAGCATGCTATTCGTAGACGTTCTTCCAACACTTACAGGTTCTGATAAGAAGACCAGCCTCGCAGGCCAGGTCGGTAACAAGGCATATGCAGTAAGCCTTGATTCAGATATCGTAATTACAGTCAAGGTTCGCATTGGCGAAATGCAGACTGGCGTTACCGTTGCCGTTGGTACAGATATCGTTGTTAAGCAAGAGCCAGGTGGCGAATACAACGCAATTTCAATCACTGGTACTCCTGTAACTGTTCCTCTAGCGAAGAACGTTAAGGATTGCGAAGGCGAAGAAGGCGTATCAAAGGCCAACGTTCGTCAATTCCAGATGATTGCTATGGCATCCAATGACGATATGTCAGGCTTCGGAGTCGACGGTACTTCCGGTGGAATGTACGTTGGAACAAACGGTGTCTGCGGACTTTCAACTCCAGTATGGAGCGAAGAAGATAAGTCATTCACATGGCGCGCAGCTGCTCCTCACTTTGCACCAGATGGTGTGACAGTGAACAAGGGCTTCTACAAGGCGGTAATTCCTACAGCAGATGCTGCACTTCTTTGGGGTATGACTAATCCAAACGATGCTGCATCAGCTCTAGAAATCTCGCTGACAACAGAAGAAGGCGGAACTGCAGCGTTCCTAA
This sequence comes from Streptomycetaceae bacterium, assembly GCA_027488165.1. Lineage (GTDB taxonomy): Bacteria > Actinomycetota > Actinomycetes > Nanopelagicales > Nanopelagicaceae > Planktophila. The sequence goes on along the minus strand of JAIYCF010000097.1, from coordinate 1,109 downwards.
AGAACATCAGCGTGAAGAACGGACGAATCATCATCGATGTTTCTGGTTTCGAATACTCACGTCCAAAGCTCAAGATCGGCATCAAGAAGGGCTACAAGCCTGCTGCCAAGATCTTGAACAAGACAACAATCACATGCATCAAGGGCAAGGCTGTAAAGAAGATCACTGCAGTTAAGCCAGCATGTCCAGCAGGTTATAAGAAGAAGTAGTTTCTCCACTTCTTCCATATAGATGAACGAGGGCAAATCGTTCCCGATCGCTATTCACTCAGCGATCGGGAACGATCTTCGTCACACAACAGGAAAATAACTTTTCAGTCTGGGGATCGCGTGAAGCGTTTAGGAAAATTCGTAGTTCTACTGGTTTCAGTAGCGCTCATTGCTCCAACGCTTGCTCATGGCGCTGATTCGTACGACGAGCAACATTTATCTTCACCAGCCCCGGCCAAGAATCACCAAGGCTATTTACTACAAGATTCAGCAGAGATAACACGTTTTAATTCTGGGCTAATCAGTTTCAAAGTTGACGGCACTGGAAAAGTCGAGAGCGTTACAGCCTGCTCAACACTCTCTCAGGTTGGATGCGAATTCACAATCCGACAGTTCTACCGCGCAGTTCTACAGCTTTGTGACGCGGCAACAACTGTTGACTGCCTCACCAAAATCACTGCAAAAACCGACGACGGTAAAGATCTTGAAGTAGTACCAGCGGGCATATTTGCAGATAAAGGAAAATACGACTTTTTAGGCGATGCATCGCAAAATCTTCCAACGGGCGGGGGAGCAATACTTGTTCGAATCCCTGGAGCGCCTCATGCAGGTGGAGACTTGTATTTAATTAAATCTGAAATGGTGGGCGTACGTGACGCCAATAACTCACCGACAGCTAAGTTCAACATGCAGCGCATGCAGACTGGAATTTTCGCGGTATCAATTGAAAAAGGTGCCTTCGGATTTAGCTCGATGTCTCTCGATCCAAAGCAGTATCCAACCGTTGATTGGACTATCGGCGCTCCAGTAGGAAATCCACCAGAGACCGGTCGCTGTGTAATGAGCTCCGAAACAGAATGTGCCAAGGGTTTTCCACTTCCACAAAACGTTGCATTCGGT
>JAIYCF010000133.1 GCA_027488165.1 Streptomycetaceae bacterium | reverse complement strand
ACTGCAACGATTGCAGAGATCGCCATCTTCGGTTCGAAGATCATCGTTAAGAAGATCATGATTACGATCAAAAATGCGACGAGTCCGTAAAGGGCCTTTTTCGTAATCTCTTTACCCCATGAAGGACCGACGAGCTGAGTGTCGATAGATTCGATAGGCACGTTGAAGGCAACTGAGAGAGCTGACTCGACAGCAGCTGATTGAGCTGCAGATAGCGCACCTGTTTGAATCTTTATCTTATCGTCGCCAATTTTTTGAACGATGATTTCGCCTGGTAGATCAACCGGTGCCATTGCATCACGAGCTTGCTGGATAGTCGTGCCTGTCTTATTTACGGTGTACGAAGAACCACCCTTGAATTCGATTCCTAGATGTAGCCCTTGGATAAAGAGCGCACCTATTGAGAGCAGAATGAATACTGCCGAGACTGAGTACCAACGGCGACGATTGCCGATGATGTTAAATGAAGTCTCTCCTGAATAAAGTCGACCACCAAGACCTGAAAGTTTTGCCATGGCTTATGCCTCCAATGTAGAAACAGAATTGGTTGAATCAGTTGGGGTTGATGCAGTTCGATAATTCTTCATACCGATGCTTCTAGGCGATAGACCTGAGAAACGATGGCCAGATGAGAAGAACTTCATTCCTGCTAGAAGAGTGACCATCGGCTTCGTGAAGAAGAAGACGATAATCAAATCCACGAGAGTGGTGAGTCCCAATGTGAAAGCAAATCCACGAACTCCGCCGACTGCGAAGAAGTAGAGCAACGCTGCGGCGATCAGAGAAACAGCATCCGCCACCAAAATAGTGTGGCGCGCCTTTGCCCATCCACTTTCAACTGCTGAGCGAATTGAGCGACCTTCACGAACTTCATCACGAATACGTTCGAAGTAAACGATAAATGAGTCAGCGGTTACACCGATCGCGGTAATCGCACCGGCAATACCTGCCAGCGTCAGAGTGAAGCCAATTGTTTCGCCAAGAACTAGGAAGAGTAGGTAAACAATTGCAGCAGCAATCGCGAGTGAACCCACAACCACTATTCCGAGTCCACGGTAGTAAAGAAGTGAGTAGATGAGTACCAAGCCAAGACCGAGCGCACCAGCCAATAGACCGGCGTTTAGCTGATCAGCTCCAAGTGTTGGAGAGACTTGTTGTACTTCACCACGATCGAAGGCGAGCGGAAGTGCACCGTACTTAAGAACATTTGATAGATCCTGTGCTTCAACTTGTGAGAACGAACCAGTGATCTGCGCATTACCTGATGGAATCGCTTCATTGATACGAGGGGCTGAAACTACTAAACCGTCAAGAACAATGGCCACTTGGTTAAGTGGTGAAGGCAATGAAGTTACGCGATTTGTTAGAGAGCCAAACGCTTTTGTGCCATCGCCATCAAAAGTTAGAGAAACAAACCAGGCTAAACCTTGTTGTGGGTCATAACCTGCTTCAGCAGATGAAACTTGAGTTCCGAGAACTTCTGCAGGAGCGAGAATGTACTTAACTCCCCCATCGCGTGAACATGAAACGATTGTTTCTGCTGGGCTATCTGCGCCAGTTCCTTCGCGGTTCGCTGGGTTTGTGCAATCAAGTGCCGCGTACTTCGCATTTAGCTCTGGACTAACGCCCGCTGCAGGCGTTGCCGCAGTTGCAGTGTCGGCCGGAGTTGGTGCACCAGAACCTTCGGCAAGAACTTGGCGGAATCGAAGTTCTGCTGTCTGACCTACTAGATCAACGACGCGTCGTCCGCTATCTCCTGGAACGTTGATAACAATCTGACGATTTGTTCCGCTGCCTTGCGCGGTAACTTCGCTTTCAGCCACACCGACTGAGTCAACGCGTTGGCGAATAATGTTAACTGCCTGATCAATCGCTTCCGAAGTAATCTTGTTGGCATCATTTGATGCGCGCGGTTGTAGCGTGACGCTAGTTCCACCGCGCAGATCGAGGCCTAACCGAACTGATGAAACGCCTTGGATAAAGGTCGTAGCGAGCAGACCAAAGATTATTAGGGCGAGGATCAGGAGGGCGCGCCCTGGGCGGGCAGAACTCTTCACAGTTTTAGTAGGTGTGGACATAAGAGCAGAGTCTAGGCGTTAGGCGCAGGCGTGTCGAAAAGGGTTGCAGCCCCAGCAGGTGGCGTACGTCCCAAATGACGCCAACCGAGTTCGGTTGCGATACGCCCCCGCGGAGTCCGCGCCATAAATCCATTTCTGACCAAGAAAGGCTCTGCTACCGCCTCGACCGTTTCGGTCTCTTCTCCAACTGCAATTGCCAGAGTCGAAAGACCTACCGGTCCACCATTGAATCGCTCGATTAGCGCAGTCAGAACTGAGCGATCTAAGCGATCTAAACCTTTCTCATCAACTTCATACATTTCCAACGCCGCCATCGCATCCGAGTGCGTTAATGAATTCGCAGCCTTGGCTTTTGCGCCACCACTAGAACGCACTTGTGCATAATCGCGAACTCTACGAAGTAAGCGGTTTGCGATGCGCGGGGTTCCGCGGGATCTTCCCGCAACTTCTAGAACCGCAGCTTCCTCAATATCTAGCTGCAATAAAGCAGCGCTGCGCCTAATTACTTCAGCAAGTTCTGAAGATTCATAAAAATCTAACTGCGCCGTGAATCCGAATCGATCTCTTAGGGGGCTTGGCAGCAAACCTGCGCGCGTTGTTGCACCAACTAAAGTAAATCTCGGCAGTTGCAACGGTATGGCTGTTGCACCTGGACCTTTACCAACAACAACATCAACTCGGAAGTCTTCCATCGCTAAGTAAAGAAGTTCTTCCGCAGGCCTTGGTAAACGATGGATCTCATCTAAGAAAAGAATTTCTCCTTCAACCAGTGAAGATAAAATCGCGGCCAAATCACCGGCGTGAGTAATTGCTGGACCGCTAGTTATGCGAATAGGTGTTTGCATCTCACTGGCCAAAATAAGAGCCAGAGTTGTCTTTCCAAGTCCGGGCGGACCACTGAGCAAGATGTGGTCTGCCGCTGAGCCACGAGAACGGGCAGCCGATAACAAAACATCAATCTGATCCCGAACACGATGTTGGCCAATAAAATCGTCAAGAGTCTTGGGGCGTAGCGCATGCTCGGCAGCTGAATCATCCTGTGAAAACTCTGGTGTAACCAAGCGCTCTTCGCCCGGATCTTTAGCCACTTTAACGTCCACCCTGGGAGAGAGCGCGCTTTAGAAGATCAGATAACTCAAGGTTCTGCGCATCAACTCCATCTTCAGCTAACCGCGCTACAACTTGCGAAATAGCAGCGTCAGAATCTTTCGCGTTAAATCCAAGCGAGACAAGAGCGCTAGTTAACTGCTCGCGCCAAACTGGTTGATGGCGATCAGTCTTCGATGTCGTTCCAAAATCCGTTAGCTTTCCCTTTAATTCGAGAATCAAACGCTGCGCACCTTTGCGACCGATTCCGGGCACTTTTTCGATAGCAGAGATATCTTCCTGCGAGATAGCTATCGCTAACTGTGATGGCGAAAGCGCAGAGACAATTGATAGCGCAACCTTTGGACCGATACCACTAACTGTTTGAACTAGTTCAAACAGAACGCGGTCTCCATTTTCTAGGAATCCATAAAGCGTCAAGGCATCCTCGCGGACCACCAAAGTAGTAAACAACTGAACTGGCACGCCGATATTTAACTGGGCAGATGTCTTCTGCGTTATTGCAAGCGATAAACCAACTCCGCCAACTTCAACAATGACCTTATCTAAGGCAATCGAACGAACTACTCCGTTAACTAGTGAGATCATTTGCGAACCAACTTTGCCAAACGTACTTTTTCAGCAGCTAGAGCCGATTCGATTTTGCTATTGCCGCCACCGCGCCAAATATGACAGATCGCCAACGCTAAAGCATCGGTGCTATCGACTGGCTTTGGTATCTCAGTTAAGGAAAGTAATCTCTTTACCATCTCGGCTACTTGCACCTTATTTGCGCGACCAGAACCAGTAACCGCAGCCTTGACTTCACTGGGTGTGTGCATAACAACGGGGATGCCCGCTCTTGCCGCAACTAGAAGTGCGATACCGGCGGCTTGTCCCGTTCCCATGACGGTACGAACATTGTGTTGTGAAAAGACTCGCTCTACCGCAATTCGATCTGGCTGATATTTACTAACCCAATTTGTGAACTCTTCTTCAAGTTGCAAGAGTCTTTGCTCCAACGGATTATCACTTGGAGTTTTGATGACTCCGACGCTAATCAACTTAAGTGGCGATCCCGGAAGACCTTCAATAACGCCAATACCGCAGCGCGTTAGGCCTGGGTCGATACCCAAAACTCTCAGCGTTGCTTGGCTCATAACTTCAAAGCCTATGTCCGAGTCCGCTAAGAGCTAGGAAAGGCTCGCCATAACCTCATCGGAGACATCGAAGTTACTGTAAACATTCTGCACATCATCTAACTCTTCGATGGCATCGATGAGTTCAAATACCTTAGTTGCGCCTTCGGCATCCAAGGGAATCGACATCGAGGGCAAGAATGATGAATCAGCAGATTCGTAATCAAGGCCGGAGTTCTGTAGCGCCGTGCGTACCGCAACTAAATCGCTAGCTTCACAGACAACCTCAAATGATTCGCCCAAATCGTTTACTTCTTCGGCTCCGGCTTCAAGTACCGCCTCGAGAATTCTCTCCTCGGTAACGGAATCAGCCTTTGCGATAATAATTACGCCTTTGCGATTAAAGAGATAAGAAACCGATCCAGGATCCGCCATCGATCCACCATTGCGAGTAACTGCTACACGAACTTCCGAGGCAGCGCGATTACGGTTATCAGATAAACATTCGATCATGATTGCTACGCCATTTGGGCCATAACCTTCATACATAATCGTCTGCCAATCAGAACCGCCGGATTCAAGTCCAGCACCGCGCTTTACAGCGCGTTCGATGTTGTCTGCTGGCATGGAATTCTTCTTAGCCTTTGCAATCGCATCGAAGAGAGTTGGGTTTCCATCAACATCTGGACCACCGTTGCGTGATGCAACTTCGATCGCCTTGATTAACTTCGCGAAGTTCTTTGCGCGACGGCTATCAATGATCGCTTTCTTATGCTTTGTCGTTGCCCATTTGGAATGGCCTGACATGGCTAAACCTCAAACTTTCACTCTCGTTGAGCAGCGCTTGCTGGCCGCCTTATTCAATTCGCTTACTTTATCGCGCCAGTACAGACTTGATCAAAGAAGTAGCGATGCACGCGTAAATCACCAGTTAACTCAGGGTGGAACGAGGTTGCCAAGAGCCTGCCTTGTCGAACCGCAACTGCGTGGGTTCCTTGCGCAGTCTTCACTGAAGAGAGAACTTCAACATTTGCGGCAACTTCTTCAACCCATGGTGCGCGAATGAATACGGCATGAAGGCTTACGCCTTGAAAATCTAAATCACTTTCGAAGGAATCGACTTGGCGACCAAATGCATTTCGGCGCACGGTCATATCGATTCCACCAAAAGTCTGCTGACCATCTGATCCATCAATTATTCGATCAGCCAGAAGAATCATTCCTGCACACGATCCGTAAACTGGCATGCCTGACTTGATTCGATCTCTAATCGGTTGCATTAAGTTAAAGGTCATCGCAAGGTGCGCAATTGT
>JAIYCF010000015.1 GCA_027488165.1 Streptomycetaceae bacterium | reverse complement strand
TGTTAAGCCAGGTGCAAACTTCCTAGACATCAACCGCGCATCACAACGCGTTCTGGCACAAGGTTTAGCAGATATGGGCGTCTTAACCATTAGCGCTGAAGAATCAATGAAACCTGAGGTTGGCCTGCATCGTCGTTGGACTTTGCACGGGGTAAGCCATCACCTTGGTATAGATGTGCACGATTGCGAACACGCTCGCCAAGAGATGTATCGCGACGGCATTCTGCGCGAAGGAATGGTTCTAACTGTTGAACCAGGTCTTTATATTCAGCCAGATGACGAACTTTTTGCACCGGAATATCGCGGTATTGGTATTCGCATCGAAGATGATGTAGTTGTAACCGCAGATGGATGTCGCAATTTAAGTGAAGATATTCCGCGCCATCCTGATGCAGTTGAAGCTTGGATGGCTTCTATCTTAAGTTAGTTTGCTAGTTGCAGGCCTAGGTAGGCAGCTACCAGACCAAGACCGATAGACATTACTAAGTTGATGGTTATTTCGCGATAACGTTTTAGCTCGAAACCTAGGTAAATGTCGAGCATAAATGTCGACCAAGTTGTGAAAGCGCCAGCAAAGCCAATAGCCATTAGATCGTAGATTGCTTCGCTTTCTTTGAATGTAAATCCAATAATGAATGATCCAAGTACGTTAACCAGAAATATTCCGTAAGGTTTATCGGTGAATTTTCGTATGTATTGGTCAATAGCAAAGCGAAGCGGTGCGCCGACAGCTGCTCCCAAAACTATATATAGGTAGTTCATTTACGCACCGGAATTAACTTGCGGCTCACCGGCAAGATAATCAGCACGATTAAAAGGCTAAGAACAACGTTTTGAACAAGGAAGAGAAAACCGCCAGATATAGGTTCTACAACTTGCACAGTCACTGCTGAAAAAGTTGTCATTCCAGCACAGAATCCCGGCAGAAGTAAATGGCGCAGTTCGGTAATTCCGCGACGTTCCATCAAGACTAAGAGCGCAGATGCAAGTGCTACACCTAAAAGATTGGCAGCTAGAGTTCCGTTGCGATCATCTGGGATTACAAGGGAAAGCCCGAATCTAACTAGAGTTCCTGCTACGCCGCCTATGGCGACAAGTAGCAGCGACTTCATATTTAGTTGCGCTTTTCTCGCTTGAGAAGACCGGCGAACATACGAGCTGGATCGTATTTGATATCTACAACGCGTTCCTTCATAGGAATAATCGCGTTATCGGTGATCTTAATGTGCTCTGGGCAAACTTCAGTACAGCACTTGGTGATGTTACACATTCCAAGTCCGTGCTCTTCTTGCGCAGTGCGCTTACGGTTCTTCAACATATCGAGTGGGTGCATATCAAGTTCTGCGATACGGATAAAGAATCGTGGACCAGCAAATGATTTCTTATTCTCTTCGTGGTCACGAATTACGTGGCAAGTATCCTGACACAAGAAACATTCGATGCACTTGCGGAACTCTTGTGAGCGCTCAACATCTACCTGCTCCATACGAGCTTCACCTGGCTTTAGATCTTTAGGTGGCTCATATGCCGGAATCTCCATCGCCTTTTGATAGTTAAAAGAGACATCGGTTACGAGATCTTTAATGACTGGGAAAGCGCGAAGTGGTGTAACGGTAATAGTTTCATCTTCACCGTAGGAAGCAACCTGTGTCATACAAGCAAGACGTGGCTTTCCGTTGATCTCCATAGAACAAGATCCACACTTGCCAGCCTTACAGTTCCAGCGCACAGCTAGATCACCCATTTGGGTCGCTTGTACGCGGTGAATTACATCGAGGACTACTTCGCCTTCGTTGGCTTCAACCTGTACATCTTGAAGTCCACCGTTAGTTGAGTCTCCTCGCCAGATGCGAAGATTTATTTTGCGCGCCATTAGTTGGAACCGCCTTTCGCAATTTCTTCCGGTGTCATGTACTTCTTAAGTTCATCAACTTCGAAGAGGTCGAAGAGTTCTTTCGGCATAAATGGCAGCTCTTGTTTGCGCACACTTACTTGTGTGCCATCAAATGAAGAGATGTGGTTGTACTGACGCCATCCTGAATCCATACCTGGGAAGTCATCGCGTGTGTGTCCACCACGTGATTCTTCGCGGCTGATCGCAGACTTTGCAGTGCTTTCGGCAACTAACAACATATTGTCGAGGTCGAAAGCCAAGTGGAATCCTGGGTTGAACTTACGTCCACCAGTTACCGCCACATTTGCGCTGCGCTTTCTAATTTCTGCAATCTTTTCAATTGCATCCTTTAGCTCGGCACCGGTACGAATGATTCCGACCAAGTTATGGGTTACTTCTTGCAACTCTGCGTGGAGTGAATATGAATTCTCCCCACCACTGCGCGCAAATGGAGCTTCGATACGCGCTGCTGCTGCTGCAATTGTCGCCTCAGAAACTGGAACTGCAGTTGTCTGCTTAACGTAAGCAGCTGCCCCCATTCCTGCGCGACGACCAAAGACCAAGAGATCTGAAAGTGAGTTACCGCCAAGACGATTTGAACCGTGCATTCCGCCCGCAACTTCACCAGCTGCGAAGAGACCTGGAACGCCAACTGCTGCTGCAGTATCTGGCTCTACTTCAACGCCACCCATTACGTAGTGACAGGTTGGGCCAACTTCCATTGGCTCCTTTGTAATGTCAACGCCAGCTAGTTCGTAGAACTGGTGCCACATAGATGGCAGGCGCTTCTTAATTACTTCAGCAGATAAACGCTTTGAAACATCTAGGAATACGCCACCATGTTCGGTGCCGCGACCGGCCTTAACTTCAGAGTTAATTGCGCGCGCAACTTCATCGCGTGGCAATAGCTCTGGTGGGCGACGGTTATTGTCTTGATCTTCATACCAACGATCAGCTTCTGCTTCGTTATCGGCGTACTTATCTTTAAATACATCTGGGATGTACTTAAACATAAAGCGCTCACCAAGGTTATTGGTAAGAATTCCACCTTCACCGCGAACAGATTCAGTTACAAGAATTCCGCGAACAGATGGTGGCCAAACCATTCCGGTTGGGTGGAATTGCAAGAACTCCATATCAACCAAATTAGCGCCGGCCTTCAAAGCAAGTGCATGGCCATCGCCAGTGCCTTCCCATGAGTTAGAGGTAATTTTAAATGTCTTTCCGACGCCACCAGTTGCAATAATTACTGTTGGCGCTTCAAAGAGAACTTCTGATCCTGATTCGCGCCAGTAACCGTATGCGCCAGCTATTTTTCCGCT
>JAIYCF010000086.1 GCA_027488165.1 Streptomycetaceae bacterium | reverse complement strand
TCTGCATACCAACGTGACTTGAATTCAGTTGTGATGCCCAGGCGGAACCCGTGTGGGTTAACTTTTTGACCCATTACTTGGTCGCTCCCTTCGCTGAATCTTCAGCACGCTTTGGATTACGTGTCTGAGTCTTTGTTGATGTACGTGAAATTGATTTGCTTGTTGCCTTTACATCGCTAACTGCAACTGAGATGTGGCTTGAGCGCTTCAAGATACGGAAACCGCGACCTTGTGCACGTGGGCGGAAACGCTTCATTGTGCGTCCTTCGTCCACGAGAGCTTCAACAACCCATAGTTCAGATGCGTCGCGAATTGCAGGGTTTTTAGCCTTTGCATTTGCAACAGCAGAGTTAAGGAGTGTGTAGACATCTGAACCTGCAGCCTGTGGCGCAAACTTCAGAATGTTAAGTGCTTCATCTGCACGCATTCCACGAACCAAGTCGACAACGCGACGAGCCTTCTGTGGTGTGTGGCGGATGTCGCGCAATACAGCGCGAGCGATCAAAGCATCTGCTTGAGGTGTTGTATTAGCCACGAGCTGCTCTCCGATCATCTTTAACGTGTCCACGGAATGTACGAGTTGGTGCGAATTCACCAAGCTTGTGTCCGATCATTGCGTCAGTTACGAAAACCGGAACGTGCTTGCGGCCATCGTGTACTGCGATTGTGTGTCCGATCATTGAAGGAATGATCATTGAGCGGCGTGACCAGGTCTTGATCACGTTCTTAGTGTTGGCATCGTTCTGTGCATCCACCTTTTTGGTGAGATGTCCATCAACGAATGGACCCTTCTTGAGACTTCTTGGCATAAGGGTTCTCTCCTACCGCTTCTTATTCGACTTGCGACGACGGACGATCATGGAATCAGATGCTTTCTTCTTACGGGTACGTGCTTCTGGCTTACCCCAAGGTGAAACTGGGTGACGTCCACCAGAAGTCTTACCTTCACCACCACCGTGTGGGTGATCTACAGGGTTCATAACAACACCACGAACAGTTGGGCGAATACCTAACCAACGCTTGCGGCCAGCTTTTCCGTAGTTGATGTTGGATTGTTCTGCGTTTCCAACTTCACCAACAGTTGCGCGGCAACGAACATCTACGTTACGGATTTCGCCAGAAGGCATACGTAGTTGTGCGTATGGGCCTTCCTTTGCAACGAGTTGTACAGATGCACCTGCTGAACGACCAATCTTTGCTCCTCCACCTGGGCGAAGTTCGATTGCGTGAACAGTTGTACCTACTGGGATGTTACGTAGAGGCAAGTTGTTTCCAGGCTTGATATCGGCCTTTGGACCGTTTTCAACTGTTGCACCTTGCTCAAGTTTATTTGGAGCGATGATGTAACGCTTTTCTCCATCTGCGTAGTGAAGAAGTGCGATGCGCGCTGTGCGGTTTGGGTCGTATTCAATGTGCGCGACCTTTGCTGGAATTCCATCCTTATCGTTACGGACGAAATCGATCAGACGGTATGCACGCTTGTGTCCTCCACCTTGGTGGCGAACTGTGATGCGACCTTGATTGTTACGGCCACCCTTTGAGTGGATTGGACGTACCAATGACTTTTCAGGAGTTGTGCGTGTGATTTCAGCGAAATCAGGAACGCTTGCGCCGCGTTGACCGGGGGTCGTTGGCTTAAGTTTGCGAAGTGCCATGATGATCCTTTTCTAGAAATCCCTATTCGTAAGGTTGCCCTTAGGAAACGGGACCTCCGAAGATGTCGATACGGTCGCCAGCGGCCACATGAACGATTGCTCGCTTTGTGTCTTTGCGCTTTCCATCACCAAAACGTGTGCGCTTGTTCTTTCCGATGCGGTTCATAGTGTTAACACTTATGACCTTGACTCCGAAAACCTTCTCGACTGCAATCTTGATTTCAGTCTTGTTGGCATCTGGAGCAACAATGAATGTGTACTTGTTCTCATCTAGCAATCCGTAGCTCTTTTCAGACACTACTGGCGCTAGCAGGACGTCGCGGTGGTCTTTCATGCTGTTACCTCGCTTTCACGTGCAACAGACTTAACAGACTTACCGGCTGCCTTTGCTGCAGTCTTAGCCTTAAGGAAGTCGTTGATCGCTGCTTCTGAGAAGACAACGTCATCGCTCTTCAAGATGTCGTATGCATTTAGCTGATCTGGAACTAGAAGGTGAAGATCATCAGCGTTGCGAAGTGAACGCCATGCAGCGTCTTCGTTACGTGAGACAACAACCAAAAGGTTCTTGCGTGTTGAGAACTGACGAACTGCTGCAAGCGCTGCCTTTGTTGAAGGAGCTGCTGTTACAGAGTCGATAACGTGGATACGTTCGTTGCGCTGACGATCAGAGAGGACGCCGCGAAGTGCTTGTGCGATCATCTTCTTTGGTGTGCGCTGGAAGTAAGAACGTGGGCGAACAGCATGTGCTGCACCACCACCGCGTTGTAGCGGAGCGCGAACAGAACCCTGACGTGCACGGCCTGTTCCCTTCTGCTTAAACGGCTTCTTACCTGAACCAGAAGTTTCACCACGGTTCTTCGCCTTTTGAGTACCTTGACGTGCAGCTGCAAGTTGAGCTGTAACGACTTGGTGGATCAAAGGAATATTTGTCTGCGCATCAAAGATTTCTGATGGAAGATCAACGCTTCCAACTTTCTTTCCTTCTGCGTTTTTAACTTCAACGGTAAGCGCCATGGTTATGCACCAACCTTTCCTGATGCTGTTTCAAAGATTGCCTTCTTAGCAGCAGAGCGGATGAAGACCAATGCACCGTCAGGACCAGGAACTGAACCCTTGATAAGTAGCAAATTGTTTTCTGCATCAACTGACTGAACGAGAAGATTCTGGGTTGTGACTTTCTCTGCACCCATACGGCCCATCATGCGCATTCCCTTGAAAACGCGACCTGGTGTAGAGCAAGCACCGATTGAACCTGGCATGCGGTGCTTACGATCAACACCGTGAGATGAACCAAGACCACCGAAACCGTGGCGCTTCATAACACCAGCAGTTCCTTTTCCTGTGCTTGTGCCGGTTGCATCAACGATGTCACCAGCTGCAAATGTTGTTGCGCCAATTTCTTGGCCAACTGTGTAATCAGCTGCAGACAATGTGCGCAGTTCTGCAACGGAGCGACGAGGAGTGACGCCTGCCTTTGCATAGTGGCCTGTTAGCGGCTTAGAAATTTTCTTTGGATCGATTGCACCGTAAGCAAGTTGCACGGCTGAGTAGCCATCCTTTTCAGGTGTGCGAATTTGCGTAACAACACATGATTCAACTGAAACCACAGTTACAGGAATCATCTTGTTGTTGGCATCGAAAACTTGTGTCATTCCGAGCTTCTTACCGAGAACGCCCTTGATGGACGAGCCGGCAGCTTGAGTTGTATACGTCATGTTTCTCGTCCTTTCCTTAGAGCTTGATCTCGATGTCGACGCCAGCTGGCAAGTCGAGACGCATCAATGAATCAACAGTCTTAGGTGTTGGGTCGATGATGTCGATTAGGCGCTTATGTGTGCGCATCTCGAAGTGTTCGCGGCTGTCCTTATATTTGTGAGGAGAGCGAATAACACAGTAAGTGTTCTTCTCTGTTGGTAGCGGCACTGG
>JAIYCF010000031.1 GCA_027488165.1 Streptomycetaceae bacterium | reverse complement strand
GGTTGGCGTCAGCGTTGGATCGCTCTTTGGAATGCGCGGTGAAGCGATCGATAACGAAGGCGAGCGGTTTATTAGCGTTCCGACTTCATATGACACCTTGTCATTTGGAAAGTTAGTTAATGAAGATGTAATCGACCCATTTATTATTGAAGTTGAAGATTTCCAAGCAGATTACGATCCAGTTACGGCAGCTCCAAGGGATTACACGGCAAGAGTTCGGGTAACAAATCCTGGCGAATCAAGCTCTGAAGAAGAGATTTTAAAGGTTAATAGCCCACTCACATTTGGAAATACTCGCGTTTACCTGCAAGCCAATGGTTATGCACCAATCGTCACAGTACGTGACACTGCGGGATTTGTAGTTTTTCAAGGGCCAGTCACCTTCTTGCCGCAAGATGGATTTCTAAAATCGATTGGTTCGATAAAAGTTCCTGATGCGCGACCACAACTTGGTTTTGTCGCAAGTTTCTTACCAACATATTCACGCTCGGCTGTCGATGGCGGAATTTCACTATTTCCTGAAGCGCTAGATCCAAGACTGCTATTTTCTATTTGGGAAGGCGACCTCGGCCTAGACACCGGAATCCCACAATCTGTTTATCGCATAGATACTTCAGAGATGTCTCGGATCGCCCTTAGCTCACTAAAACCAGGTGAAACCTTTAACTTCAGTGCAGGATCAATCACCTTCGAATCATTTGTTCCTTGGATAAATCTGCAGATAGTTAACGATCCCGGCAAGGCATATGCGCTCTATGGCGCTATCGCCGCAATCCTTGGTCTGCTCGCATCGCTCTTCGGAAGACGTCGTCGCATTTGGATAAGGATCACACCTTCTGGAGTTGTGGAAGTAGCAGGGCTAGCCAAGAATGGTGCTCCAGGGCTTGAAGAAGAACTCGCTCTGTTAACTACGCATATGAGAGATGAGAAGTAATGCAAACTACTTGGGCATATATTTCTAATTACTCTATCTATTCTGCGATGGCAGTCTTCGCACTCTCTTTCTTGGCGCACGCCTTTGAAACCGCTTGGGCGGTTCGCTCACCAGAGCTCGCCGATAGCGCATCTGGCAATACGTTAAATAGAACTTTTGATTACACGCGAACCGAACGCGCCGCAAGAATTGCAACGGCGATGATGGTTTTAGCTTTTCTTCTATTGTTCGTCGGCGTAGTCGCGCGCGGACTTTCTAACGGCCACGTGCCGTGGGGAAATATGTATGAATTCTCAATAACTGGCGCGCTGGCCTTTACTGGCGCATACCTAGTCGCTCTTCGTAAACACGATCTACGTTGGCTTGGACTCTTTATCTCAATCGCAGCTTTGTTAACTCTAGGAACTGCAATTACTTTGCTTTATCGAGATAGCGCTCCTTTAGTTCCAGCGCTGAAATCAACTTGGTTGGTAATCCACGTTATCGCAGCAATTATTTCAGGTGGAGTCTTCCTGCTTTCCAATGTAATTGCAGGTGCATTTCTTTACTTGGATTCAATGGAGCGACGTGGTGGACGTAAACCTTGGGCGAAACGTCTTCCAGAATTGGAAACATTAGATCAACTCTCTTACCGACTTGTTGCATTTGTCTTTCCACTTTGGACCTTCTCGGTGATTGCAGGTGCCATTTGGGCCGAGAGCGCATGGGGTCGTTACTGGGGCTGGGATCCAAAAGAGACATGGGCCTTTATTACTTGGGTTGCCTATGCCGCATATCTACATGCGCGCGTAACTATTGGTTGGCGTGGACGTCGCGCAGCATGGCTCTGCTTATTTGCCGGCTCAACATTTCTATTTAACTATGTATATGTAAATGTTTGGGGAACAGGCAAGCACACGTACAGCGGGCTTTAGGCGCTAGTAATTAAAGGCGACGCAAGAAATCTGGGTCGTCATCCGGCGGCAAGATGCGGCGTTTTGGTGGACGTGGTCCTTTATCTTTGCGGACGCGACCAACAATTAGATAAGCGATCGAGCCAAATGTTGAGAAGAACAAAATGATTAACAGCCAACCCCACTTAGGAAGTTTCTTAATCTGAGTTTCATCACGCCTTGCGCAATCAATAAATGAATAAAGTGTTAACGCAAGAGAGGCGATAACTATTAGCGCTTGAAATCTGAGCATGGGTAGAGTCTAGCGAAAGTTAGAGAACTAGGCCGAGTGCAAAAAGGGCTGCGAATACAAGTTGCACCTGCCCAGTTTTTGCAAGATATGGAATCAGCGCTGCGCCGCTAGCTCCCGCCCAGATCGCCTTAGCCAAGGGAAGAGTTAGCGGCAGAGCCAGCAGAGTTAGTAGTGCAAATGGCTGAAAGGTAAGTAACGCGAAAAGGTGAGCTGAAATCAGAAGAGATATGTAAAGGACGCGCGCACCTTTATCTCCCAGGCGTACCGCCATGGTGAGTTTGCCAACAAGTTCATCCTGAGAACGATCTCGTAAGTTATTGATAACCAGGATTGCACATGAAAGCGATCCCATCGGAACTGCGATTACAAAGATCTCCAGGTTTAACTCTTCGGTCTGCACAAAATAAGTACCAACCGTGGCAACGATTCCAAAGAATAGAAATACAGAAATCTCACCTAACCCGCGATAGCCATATGGATTGGCACCGCCGGTGTATCCCCAAGCTGCTGCAATTGCGAAAGCACCAACGGCAATCAACCACCATGAACTTTGAATCGCTAAAACAAGCCCAGCAACTGCTGCGACCGCGAAAGATATGAAAGCGGCGTTCTTGACAGACTTTGCAGAGGCGAGTCCGCTGGCAGTTAAGCGGATTGGCCCGATACGTGAGTCATCGGTGCCCCGAATTCCATCGGAGTAATCGTTGGCGTAATTAACACCTACCTGTAACGAAAGGCTAACTATTAGCGCCAGTAACGCTGCAACTGGCCGCCAATCTTCTCTGGCATATGCCGTTGCAACAAGCACCGGTGCAATTGCCGCAGGAAGTGTGCGCGGGCGCGCTCCGACAACCCATTTATTAGCCATGGTTTACCTCTGCCGCAATCTGCGCGAGTTTGCTGCGATCAATCTTGCCAAGTGAGGTGCGTGGAATTTCAGATAGATAGATGAAGTTCTTAACTTTGGCTGCCCGAGAAATTTGGGAGGAAAGATATTCATTGATCGCGGATTGATCTGGCTTAACTTCTCCAGCAATCGCTAACTGCAGCGATTGTCCCCATTGTGAATCTGCAACTGCAAATGCCGCACAATCAACTCCTGAGAAAGTATTTGTAATCAACTTCTCAACTTGGGCTAGCGAAATGTTTTCACCACCTGAAACAATGACATCATCGCTTCGTCCGGTGACCACTAATTTGCCATCTTCAAGGTGGCCGATATCGGTTGTAACCAGATATCCGTTACGAATTCGCTCATTCCAAGCCTCTGGTGCATTTAAGTATGTTGTTGCCAGAGATTTACTTGCGATGGAAATAACACCAACTTCATCGATTTCAAATGCAGTTCCCTCAAGAGGCGTGCCGTCATAGATACAGCCACCACAAGTTTCGGTCATTCCATATGTTTCAATCACGTTGATACCCGCGTTACGTGATGCTTCGCGAAGTTCGGCCGAAAGCGCTGCGCCACCAACTAAAACCGCCTGCGCTGAGATCAAATGCTCAAGCAGATCGTTGTCTCCATTTAAGGCGCGAAACAACTGAGTTGGAACAACGGCTGTGAAATCGGCAAAAGGATATTTACCGCTGACTTCTCGTGCATCAATCGGAACAGTTCCGAGCTCCATACTTCTAACCAAAACATTGATTCCAGCGATATGCGTCAGTGGCAACAAGAGCGACCAGATCTGTCCAGGCTTTGCACCAACAAACTTATTTGCGCTCTTGGCACTCTCTAGCAACGCACTTGCAGATAACCCAACTTCTTTAGCTTGGCCGGTTGAGCCGCTGGTATTAACAATCAGAGCAACGCGCTGCGGCGCCTTTTCGACAGAAACCGAGCCAAGGGATATCGCTGGCCCATCGGAAACCAGGGCTTTGGCAAGGCGCGCCATTAACTCGGCGAGGTCCCACGTGGGATCTATCGCACGAATCTCTCGTTGTGACGTCTGCTCCATTGCACGCGTAGGCTATCGCTCGAAGTCGAAGATGGAGGAATCGTGAGCAAGCCGATCAAGCGTGAATTTGGTAACCGTTCTATCCCTGCCTGGGCAACCGGCGCAGGTGGAGAGAAATTTACAGATATCACCTATCAAGTTGGCGATGGCATGGCCAAGATCGCGATCAATCGACCAGAGGTGCGCAACGCATTTCGCCCACAAACAATTATTGAATTACAGGAAGCATTCTCGCTTGCCCGCGATAACTCAGAAGTCGGCGTAATCATCTTTACCGGAACTGGCGATGAAGCTTTCTGTTCTGGCGGAGATATCAGCGTTCGTGGAGATGATGGCTATCTCGGAGAAGATCCGTTGGCACAAAAAGGAATTGGCCGTTTAAATGTTTTAGATCTCCAAATTCAAATTCGTCGCACACCTAAACCAGTTGTTGCCATGGTTGCAGGTTGGGCGATCGGTGGCGGACATGTTCTGCACGTTGTCTGTGATCTAACAATTGCAGCAGAGAACGCCAAGTTTGGTCAGACCGGTCCGATGGTTGGTTCATTCGACGGTGGTTACGGTTCAGGGTTACTTGCGGCAAGTGTTGGACAGAAGAAAGCGCGCGAAATCTGGTTTATGACTCGTCAATACGATGCGCAAGAAGCGCTCGCCATGGGCCTTGTTAACACCGTTGTTCCGCTTAAAGATCTTGAAGCGGAAACCGTTTCATGGTGCCGCGAGATGTTGCGCAATTCTCCACTTGCACTTCGCTTACTTAAATCTTCGATGAACGCAGCCGACGATGGCCTTGCCGGAATTCAACAACTTGCAGGAGACGCCACTCTTCTCTTCTACTTAAGCGAAGAAGGACAAGAAGGCCGCGATGCTTATAAAGAAAAGCGCGCACCTGATTTCGGAAAGTTTCCAAAGCGTCCCTAACTTTGGCTAAATAATTATGTCGCTCGAACTCTTCTCCACTATGCGAGTAGTTGCGCTGCCAACCAATACCAATTTTCGTGGTGTGACTTATCGCGAAGTTGCGCTCTTTAGAGGCGAATACGGTTGGGGCGAATTTTCACCATTTCTTGAGTACGGATCTGAAGAATCCGTGCCTTGGTTGCAATGCGCAATCGAAACTGCAACTAAGCCCCGTCCAAAGCTTTATCGCACTTCAGTAAAAGTTAACGGCACTATCCCGGCGCTTAACGACCCAGCGGATATCGAAAGAATTGTTAGCTCATTTCCAGGAGTAGAAACCTTCAAGGTCAAAGTGGGCGATAACTTAAGCCAAGACATAGTGCGTCTGGCAAAGGTTCGCACCTTGGCCCCAAAAGCCAAGTTACGTATTGACGTCAACGGTAATTGGTCTGTGGCAACTGCAATTACAAACTTGCGATCAATTTATGAAAATATCGGTCCACTTGAATATGTGGAGCAACCTTGTGCAACAGTTGAAGAACTCCGAGAACTAAAAGCAAAACTGCTTATTGATATTCCAATTGCCGGCGATGAAGTCCTGCGCAAAGCGCGCGACCCTTTCACAGTAAATTTAGAAGGTGCGATTGATATTTTGATGCTCAAAGTCCAACCACTTGGTGGAATCGAACGCGCACACCAATTAGCGAAGCACCACAATCTTCCAGTAGTTGTATCTAGCGCACTAGAAAGCGCGGTCGGAATAAATTACGGGCTGCAATTAGCAGCATCTTTTGAAGAATTAAATTTTGATTGCGGTTTAGGTACCGGATCTCTTCTAAGCGCAAACGTTGCGAATTTGCCAATCGTTAACGGTGAAATTGAAATAAGAGATTTTGAGCTTGATTTTGGCGCTCTTGAAGTGGCACCTGATCGCTATGAATGGTGGAAGAATCGCGTTATGAAAACTTGGGAGCTCATCGCATGAACCAAGCGACCCAACTTGCACGAGTAATCATTCGCCAAATTCTAGAGGCCGGAATAACTGACGTGGTTATTTCTCCAGGTTCGCGTAACGCGCCTTTATCTCTGGCACTCGTTGCGGCTCAAAAACGCGGCTTGATTAAGTTACATATTCGTATCGACGAACGCACTGCTGCTTTCTACGCACTCGGTTTAGCAAAAGCCAGCAATCGTCCTGTACCAGTTATCTGCACCAGCGGAACAGCGGTTGCGAATTACCACCCTGCAGTACTTGAAGCATCACACTCAAATATTCCACTTTTTGTAATCACCGCAGATCGTCCTGCAGAACTTCGTCGCACAGGAGCTAACCAGACCACTGAGCAAGCACGAATCTTTGGTAAAGCAGTTCGATACTTCTCTGATGTATCTGGAAGTGCGTACCCACTAGAACTCCCACTTAATGCTCTGCAATCTGGTCCAGTCCATATCAATGTGCAATTTGAGGAACCACTACTTGGCGATGATAACGATTCTTGGCTTGATGGCTTGAAGATAAATCCGCCAAGAATCTTTGATCGCAAAAAAGCGGGAACTCTTGCCAGTAAATCAACTCGTGGCTTATTGGTTATTGGCCACGACCGTGGAGGACTTGATGTTGCAGCAGTAAGCGCATTTATTGAATCACTCGGCTGGCCCGTAATAAGTGAAGATCCTCTGACATTTTCCCAAGCAAACGCCCACGCCAGTTTATTTCTAACGGCTACACCAATTGCTAAAGATTTAACTCCAGATACCGTGATAGTCATTGGTCGTACAACTCTTTCTAGATCCATAAACGCACTTATCAAATCTGCTCGCTCAACCTTTGTTATCGATCCGCGTATCGCAACAGTTGATTCAGATCGCTTGGCAGATAAGCGCTTTACCGATCTCCCCGAACTTTATGTTGCGCCAGCCGATCCCGAATGGATCGCGAAATGGCAGAAGTATTCTGAACGCAGCGCAAAAGTTGTGAAAGATATTTCAATCTGGTCTGAGCCACTTATTGCGCGCGAGATTGCAGCCAATCTTCCTGCAGAAACTGCTCTCTTTATTGCATCATCGCGCCCCATTAGAGATATAGAAGCTTTTGCATCTTCCCGCATCGGGGTAATTACATATGCCAACCGTGGTCTAGCCGGCATTGACGGAAATATCTCCACCGCAACCGGAATTGCAACGCATCACGGCTCGGCAATTGCAGTACTTGGAGATCTAGCTTTTTTACATGACTTAACTGGTTTAATTCATCATGATCAAGTAAATCTAAAGATCTTTGTTGTAAATAATGATGGTGGCGGAATCTTTTCAACTCTGCCACAACGCGGTGTTGACGGCTTTGAAGAAGTTTTTGGAACACCACACGGGTTAGATCCTGAAGCGATTGCAAAATCCATGGGGATTAATGCAAAATCTATCAATAGCGTTTCGGATCTAGTTAAGGAAGTTACCGCACCAATTAAAGGTTTAAGTGTTGTTCTTTGTAACGTTCCAAACCGTGAAGCAAATGCGGATCTAATAAAAGAGCTAGCAGAGAAGATGAAATCGCTTTAGAGTTTATGAAAGTGCGCTTCGCATTGGCGCAAATTTAGCGTTGCTTTCAGTTAACTCTTTCTCTGGGTTAGAACCAGCCACAATTCCGCACCCGGCAAAGATTCGTAATTCACTTCCCGAAATCTGTCCGCAGCGAAGGGCGATGCCAATTTCACCGTCACCGCGCGCATCTAGCCAACCAACAGGGCCGGCATAACGGCCACGTGGCATTCCTTCAATATCTTTGATTAGTTGCGCGGCACTTTCAGTTGGTGTTCCGCAGACAGCGGCAGAAGGATGTAATTTTTCAAGAATTGTAAAAGCATCAACGCTCTTCTTGCTTTCAATTAAAGCACCCGTAACATCAGTTGCAAGGTGCATAACGTTTGCTAAGTGCAGTACAAATGGCGATTCTGGAACATTCGTTGAAGTACAGAAAGGATCTAGTGCATCAGCAACTGATCTAACGGCGTATTCATGCTCTTCGAGATCCTTAGAGGAACGCGCCAATGATGCGGCCAGCGCCAAATCTCTTTCATCATCGCCAGTTTTGCTGATCGTTCCAGCAAGAACACGTGATGTAACCATTCCGCGGGATAAACGCAATAAGAGTTCAGGCGTTGCGCCGATCAAGCCATCGACGGCAAAGATCCAAGTAGATGGATATTCCGCGCTTAAATTGCGCAGAATTTTGCGTGGATCAATTGCGCGGTGAGAATTAACTTTTAGATCGCGAGCAAGAACAACTTTTTCAAGTTTTGTGCTCTCAATTTCCTTAATCGCTTGCGCAACGCGAAGCTGCCATTCGGCAGGGCTGATTGAGCCATCGCCCCAGTTGTATTCGGCATCTTCTAGATTTTGGGCGCTCTCAAATAACTTTGGCTGGGCTTGATCACCAATCCAAGTTATCCAAGAACTGCCATTGCGCATTCCAACAATTACTTCTGGAATAACAAGAACTGAATCTTCGCTCTGATCAAATGAGAAAGAAGTAAAGAGAATCGGGCCGGTGCCACTTGTATGTACCGAGTCTGAAATTGCTAACTTTTCTAACTGTTGGTGCCACCAAGTGCGCGCATCGTTAAATCGACTTGGGCCACTGACTTTTGTAGATGCATAAGATCCCCAGCCAACTAAGCCATCGCCGCCGCGAACCCAAGAAACAGGTGCGCTATCTGGCAGAAGTTCAAGAAGTGGCAGGTGCTCGCCAAGGCGTGCAGTAGTTACGGGGATTAAGGGCGCCACAAGAATTAAATCTATCGGTTTTACTCGACCCATTAAATT
>JAIYCF010000044.1 GCA_027488165.1 Streptomycetaceae bacterium | reverse complement strand
CTACCGCCTGCGCTTGCCTGCAGCGAAGTAGAATGAGGAATGCCATCGTTTTCTAGTTGGAGTCTGCTCAACCGCCTGACCATAGGTGTCGTTCTGCTCTCTACGCTAGGAGTTGTGGCTTCTGATATCGCCGCGCAAACGCTACTTCGCACTTACTTAACACAAGAAGTTGATAACGAACTTTTAAGTATTGCGGGCGGATCTATTCCAAGACTTGAACGCGGCGGAATTGAATCCGATAACGACGGAGATTTGGACGGCGATGCTAGATCGCTACAAGTGCGCCCACTTCGCAGTATTCCTACTTCAACTTCGGTAACGTTAATTGGACCTGCCGGAGTAGTACTCGGTCAGATCGGTGGAGATTTAAATGCCACTGAAATCACCAGTTACTTGAGCGCAATTACTCCGGAAAAGGCTGCTAAATATGGCAACCGCCCCTTTACTATCGAAACCGATGAACATGATTTCCGAGTTCTTACTCAAACTCTGCCATCTGGTTTTGGACGCGTAGTTGTCGCACACTCATTTGAAGATATCGATCGCATCTTGGCCCGCTTGCAAGGGTTATTCATTCTTATTGGATTGGTGATGATTTTCTTCATCGCACTTGCTTCGCGCAAAGTGATTACTGTTGGATTGAAGCCTTTAGCAAATGTGGAAGCAACTGCCGAAAGAATCGCTGAAGGCGATCTCACAGCTCGCTTGCCAGATGTAAAGCCAAATACCGAAGTGGGGCGATTGGTAAGTACGTCGAATACGATGTTGGGTCGCATTGAAGAATCATTCGCTGCCCGCCTAGAAAGTGAAAGCAAGTTACGTCGCTTCGTTGCAGATGCATCACATGAACTTCGCACGCCAATAACTGCTATTCGCGGCTTTGCAGAGCTTCACCGCCAAGGTGCAGTTAGCGGCGAAGAGAACACGAAAGAACTAATTGGCCGCATTGAAAACGAATCCAAGCGAATGGGTTCACTTGTCGAAGATCTACTTCTCTTGGCGCGCCTTGATCAATCGCGGGAAATGAAATCAGATCCAGTTAACCTCACACAAATAGTTTCCGAAGCCGTTGCTTCAGCACGTGCTGCTGGACAAAATCACATCGTCAACTTTGATGAGCAAGGTGAAGAAATTTACGCTCTCGGTGATAAAGATAGAATTCACCAAGTTGTCGCTAATTTGTTGGCGAACGCTAGAACTCACACACCTGCAGGAACAATAATTGATGTCTCGATAACGCAAGATATCGATGGGGTTCGTATTCGAATTGCAGATAATGGTCCTGGGTTATCTGCAGCAGATCAAGCGCGAATCTTTGAACGTTTCTATCGCGCAGATGCATCACGGGTTCGCACTGATGGTGAAGGAACTGGACTCGGACTTTCCATTGTTGATGCGGTTATGCGCGCCCATGCTGGCGAGGTAAGCGTTCAATCCGAAGTCGGAAAAGGCGCAGTATTTACCCTCTTTTTCCCGCTAGGAAGCTAGTTTCCCAAAGACTCCATAGCGCGCAGAGTTGCGATGCGCTCTTCAATTGGTGGATGGGTAGAGAACATCTTGGAGACTGCCTTGCCATCTAGCGGTGATTCAATCCAGATATGCGCAACCGCATTTGATTTCTGATGCACCACTGTTGAATCCGCGGCAAGTACTTCAAGTGCCTTACGAAGACCCGCCGGATTACGGGTGAATGAAACCGCTGTTGCATCAGCTAGTGATTCACGGCGGCGAGAAATTGCGCTCTTGAGAAGCGTTGCAGCAATTGGCGCCAAGATTAAAACAAAGAGCGAAACGATAAGAATAACTGGGTTTGCATTGCTATCACGATCGCGACGTCCACCACCAAACCACATCATGCGCATTAGGAAATCACTCAAGATCGCAATAGCACCTGCAGTTGTTGCAGCAACTGCAGAAACTAAAGTATCGCGGTTGGCAACGTGCGCCATCTCATGGGCGATAACGC
Organism: Streptomycetaceae bacterium; assembly: GCA_027488165.1. Classification (GTDB taxonomy): domain Bacteria; phylum Actinomycetota; class Actinomycetes; order Nanopelagicales; family Nanopelagicaceae; genus Planktophila. Next base: position 5,557 of record JAIYCF010000044.1, on the reverse strand, counting down.
CTTGTAGTTCGTCACGATCCATAACTTCCAAGATGCGAGTAGTAAATGCAATTAGTGCATGATCAGGATCGCGACCTGTTGCAAAGGCATTTGGCGCAGAATCTACGACGATTGCAACCTGTGGCATTGGTAGACCACTTGCAATTACGACTTCTTCAATTACATTAAAGAGTTCGGGGTTATCTTCGCGCTGAATCAACTTTGCGCCAGTCATCTTTAAAACTAATTTATCTGATCCGTAATAAGAGCCCCAGACGCCAATCAGTGAAATGCCAACAGCAAGTGGCACCATGAAAGTTGATGTGCCAGCGCCAAAATAAGTTAGCGCGGCATATGCAACAAGTCCGGTGAGCAGACCCATTGAGGCAAGAAGAAAGTAAGTCTTTCCTTTATTTGCGCTCTCTTGGGCACGAAAATCATTTGTTGCCATTGTTTGTTAGAAAGTTACCTTAGGCACGTTACGTTCTTGTGGATCTTCAACTTCATAAAATTCGCGCTCTGTAACCTTTGCAAAACCTGCGAAAAAGTTGGTCGGGATGGTTTTTACAGCGGTGTTGAGGTTACGAACATTGTCGTTGTAGAACTGGCGAGCAAAGGCAACTTTATTCTCAGTTGTTGAAAGCTCTTCTTGTAGAGATAAGAAGTTAGCTGATGCTTTGAGATCTGGGTAGGCCTCGGCGACTGCTAGCAAACCACGTAGCGCTTGCGTCAACATACCGTCAGCGGCTGCAACATCGGCAACGCCTGAAGCGGTTGTTGCCTTTGCGCGCGCTGTAACAACGGCATCAAATGTGCTTTGTTCGTGTGCGGCATAGCCCTTAACTGTTTCAACTAAATTTGGGATTAAGTCGGAGCGGCGCTTTAACTGGACTTCGATCTGCGCAAATGATTCATCAACGCTGATATTTAGGCGGATGAGTCGGTTGTATTGAGCAATAAAGAAGAGAGCTAGTAAGCCAACAACTGCGAGCGCGATAATTATTTCCATAGTTAATTCAACCCCTTAAGTAAAGGATGTATTCCCTTTACTAGTTCCTTACTAGTTTATTGCGGATTACTTGATTTTGCTCTGGTGGAAATTTAAGAAAGAGCGGCTCGCGGTTGGTCCACGTTGGCCTTGATATCTAGAGCCATACTTTGCGCTGCCATATGAATGCTCAGCGGGAGATGAGAGTTTGATTAGACAGAGCTGACCGATCTTCATTCCTGGGAATAGCTTTACCGGCAGATTCGCCACATTGGAAAGTTCGAGAGTGATGTGTCCAGAAAATCCAGGATCGATAAATCCGGCAGTTGAATGGGTTAGCAACCCAAGGCGGCCAAGTGATGACTTTCCTTCAAGGCGTCCTGCAATGTCATCGGGCAAGGTAATTACTTCATATGTACTCGCCAGAACGAATTCGCCTGGGTGCAAAATAAAAGCCTCGCCATCTTCGGCTACGACTTCGCGAGTTAGCTCTGCTTGTTCGATCGATGGATCGATAACTGAGTACTTATGGTTTTCAAAGACGCGGAAGAATTTATCGAGGCGGACATCAACTGATGAAGGTTGGATCATCGCCTCTTCAAATGGTTCGACGGCGACGCGGCCGGCGTTGATTTCAGAGCGGATATCGCGGTCACTTAGAAGCACGGCGTGAGCCTATCCGACCGCGGTAAAAAGGCAGGGATAGGGCTTGCGTAAGTTACTGGTGGGTAGCATTATTTGCTCATGAGCCATTACAACGCCAACCTGCGCGATATCGAATTTTGCATCTTCGACCTCTTTAAAACCGAGAAGGTGCTGGGAACTTCCATCTTCAGCGAACTCGATCGCGAGACCGCGATGGGCATGCTGGAAGAGATGAAGCGCTTAACCGAGAACGATCTCGCCGCATCTTTCGTTGAAGGAGATCGCGTTGGTGCTCTACTAAATAAAGAGACTGGAAATGTCACACTTCCGGAAAGTTTCAAAAAATCTTACAAAGCTTATATCGATGGCGAATGGTGGCGTCTTGATGCGCCAGTTGATTTAGGCGGAACAAAAGTTCCAGCAGCAGTTCGTTGGGCGATTGCCGAAATGGTTTTGGGTTCAAACCCTGCAATTCATATCTACGCATCTGGTTATGCATTTGCACATGTTGCATATGTTTTAGGAACTGAAGACCAGAAGCAGATGGCGAAGTTAATGGTTGATCGCCACTGGGGCGCAACGATGCAGTTAACAGAACCTGATGCCGGTTCAGATGTTGGCGCAGGTCGCACCAAGGCCGTGCAACAAGCAGACGGAACTTGGCATATCACTGGCACCAAGCGCTACATCACATCAGGTGATGCAGACTTCTACGAGAACGTTATGCACTTCGTTCTTGCTCGTCGCGAAGGTGGCGGACCAGGAACTAAGGGGCTTTCACTCTTCTTGATTCCAAAGTTTATGTTTGATCTCAAGACTGGTGATCTTGGAAAGCGCAATGGCGTTTATGTAACATCACTTGAAAGCAAGATGGGGCTTAACGTCTCTGCTACCTGCGAAGTAAACCTTGGTGAGAAAGAGCCTGCAGTTGGTTATTTGCTTGGCGATGTTCACGAAGGTATTGCGCAGATGTTTAAGGTTATTGAATTTGCGCGCATGATGGTTGGAACAAAAGCGATCGCAACACTTTCTGCTGGTTATCAGCAAGCTCTTGCTTACGCTAAAACCCGCGTACAAGGCGGCGATATGAAGGTTATGAACGATAAGGCGAGCCCACGCGTAACGATTATTCATCACCCAGATGTACGACGTTCGTTGATGGTGCAGAAGTCATACTCTGAAGGAATGCGCGCCCTTGTCTTGTACACCGCGACAATTCAGGATGAGATCGAACTTGCTCGCGAAGCCGGCGATGAAGCAAAAGTAAAGTCAATGGAAGCGCTTAACGATCTCTTGCTGCCGGTTGTTAAGGGTTACGGTTCTGAAAAATCTTGGACACTTCTTGGTACCGAATCGCTACAAACATTTGGTGGCGCCGGATTTACCCAAGATTGGCCACTTGAACAATATGTTCGCGATGCCAAAATCGATACTTTGTATGAAGGCACAACTGCTATTCAAGGTCTTGATTTCTTCTTCCGTAAAGTTGTTAAAGATGGCGGAAAAGCACTTGGACTTCTTGGAAAAGAGATCCAAACATTTGCTGAAGCAGGCGGTGCACATGCAGAAGAGAAGCAAGCGCTACTTAAGGCTCTCGGTGATCTAAATGGCATGGTCGGCGTTCTTGTTGGACATGCCATGGCATCACAAGAATCAGCTCCAGAGATTTATAAGGTTGGTTTAAATACATCACGCGTATTGATGGCAGTCGGCGACATAATCACCTCATGGTTGTTATTGCGCCAAGCAGATATCGCTGCTGAGCGTTTGCCGAGCGCATCTGCAAAGGATGCAGATTTCTACACCGGCAAGATCGCATCAGCGAAGTTCTTTGTGACAAATTATCTGCCACATATCACCGCTGATCGAAAGATCGTTGAAGCAACCGATAACTCGATCATGGATATCTCCGAAAACGCCTTCTAAATAACTTTTGCTAATTAGGCGTATAACCAATTTAAGATAGGCTCGCCCAATGCTAAATAAGCATCGGGGCGAGTTCTACCTAGTCATGGGTGCGATCTTCTTCTCCATGAACGGAGTAATCGTCACCTTGGTCCTCGACCATATGACGACATTTCGCCTGGCTCAAGTCCGCGCCATCGGTACCTTCTTCCTCCTTTTCTTGATTACCTATATTCAAGATCGTAATTCGCTAAAAGCCGAACGTCGCGAAATTCCGACCCTGCTTTTCTACGGAGTTTTTGGCTACGCCATGGTTCAGCTCGGTTATTTCATCGGTATCTCACGCGGTGTTCCGCTTAGCTTGGTTTTGATCATCGAATTCACCGCTCCGATTTGGATCGTTCTCTGGATTAAATTTGTTCGTAAATCTGTAGTCGCAAAAGATATGTGGGTAGCGATTGCGCTCTCCTTACTTGGTTTGATCTTGGTTGCAAAAGCTTGGCAAGGTTTTGTATTTGATTTACTAGGAACTTTGGGCGCACTCGGCGCAGCGTTGGCACTGGCGGTTTACTTCTTGATGAGCCAATCGCAAGGCACAAAACGTTCTGCCCAAGCGATGGTTGTTTGGGGAATGGGCGTTGCCGGGCTTTTCTGGTCGTTAGTACTACCGATCTGGAATTTTCCTACAGCGATTTTTACAACCGAAATTAATATGCAAGGACGTTTTAGTGAATACAGCGCACCTGGCTGGTTGCTCATCGCCTACATTATTGTTTTTGGAACCTTAGTTCCTTATCTTTTTGTTGTTGGCGGTATTCGCAGATTAAGCGCATCAACATCTAGCGTTATCGGAATGCTTGAACCGGTTATCGCAGGAGTATTTGCATGGATCTGGTTATCGCAATCTTGGAGCGCGATTCAGTTATTTGGTGGAGCGATTGTGCTTATTGGAATTTATATCGCCGACCGAGCAAAAAGTAACGCTAAATAGTTTTATTCGTTCCAGGCGCCATCTTGTGGTTCTTGCGGCGCTGTGAAGTCGCGACCTGTACCAGCACTCGGCGCCATATCTGCAAAGCGTGCAAAGTGAAGTTGTGCAGCAACAGTAATAGTTTTAGTTTGACCGTTACGGTGCTTAGCGACGATTAGATCTGCTTCGCCAGAGCGGTTCTGTGAGTCATACATATCATCGCGGTGGAGCAAGATAACTACGTCAGCATCTTGTTCGATAGAGCCTGATTCGCGAAGGTCTGAAAGCATCGGCTTCTTATCAGAACGTTGTTCTGGTGAACGGTTGAGCTGTGAGATCGCGATAACCGGAACGTTTAACTCTTTCGCCATAAGTTTTAGGTGGCGAGAGAATTCAGATACCTCTTGCTGACGGTTTTCTACGCGCTTGCCGCTAGTCATCAACTGCAAGTAGTCGATAACAATTAATTTGAGGTCATGGCGTTGCTTTAGACGACGGGCTTTAGCGCGGATCTCCATCATTGAAAGGTTTGGAGAGTCATCGATAAATAAAGGCGCTGCTGAAATTTCGCCCATACGGCGCGCAAGTTTCGACCATTCTTCATCGCTTAATTGACCGGCGCGAATATTATTTAAACCAACGCGCGCTTCAGCAGACAACATACGCATTGTGATTTCAGAGCGCGACATTTCGAGCGAGAAGATAACTGAAGTTTTGCCATCGTGAATTGATGCATGTCGTGCGATATCAAGTCCGAGCGTTGATTTACCGACTGCAGGACGCGCTGCCAAAATAATCATGTTGCCTGGGTGCAGACCATGTGTAAGTAAATCTAAATCTCGGAAACCAGTCTTAACGCCTTCAATGCCTGTTCCTTTTTGAATCGCTTCGATCTCATCGAGGGCTTCAGGTAGCAACGTTGCAAGTTGTACATAATCTTCTGAGGTTCGGCGTTCGGTAACTGCATAGACTTCTGCTTGCGCTTGATCAACTGCATCATCAACTTCACCTTCGACGTTGTAACCAAGTTGCACAATCTTGGTGCCGGCTTCAACAAGTCGGCGCATGAT
>JAIYCF010000009.1 GCA_027488165.1 Streptomycetaceae bacterium | reverse complement strand
CCATTCCAGATCGAACGTCATTGGCAGAGAATGAAGAAGGGCTCCTTTTACCGAGGTGGCGCAATCATGGATTCCGCTATCTCCGGCATTGATCAAGCGCTCTGGGATATAAAAGGTAAAGCTCTAGGAGTTCCCGTCTATCAGTTACTTGGTGGACAAGTTCGTGATCGAGTACGCATCTACGGACATGTTGGTGGAGTCGGTGGAAAAGATGGATACACCCACAACCCTGTCGCCGAAGATATAAAAGAGATCTTGGCAAACGCCGACACTCAATTAGCGCGAGGTTTGACTGCACTTAAATTTGCCCCTTCAGATGGCTTGGAACACATTGATACAGCGCAAGAGCTAAAGAACATCGTTGCTCGGGTTACCGCAGTTAGAGAGCATGTCGGAGATAAAATCGATATCGCACTTGATTTCCACGGCCGCTTTAGCTTGGCTATGGCTCGCAGAGTGTTCCCTTACTTAGAGCCGTTGAATCTTTTGTTTATAGAAGAACCTGTTCTTCCGGAATTTTCTGACAAGTTTGATTTGATCGTCTCTTCTACTTCAACCCCAATTGCTACCGGAGAGCGCCTCTTTGACCGCAAGGACTACAAAGATGTACTTCGCTCTGGAATCGCCGTCGCTCAGCCTGATTTGAGCCACGCTGGCGGTATCTCTGAATGTCGCAGAATTGCCACAATGGCTGAAACTTACGATGTTGCTGTTGCTCCGCACTGCCCGCTTGGACCAATCGCCCTCGCATCTTGCTTGCAATTGGATTTTGCTACCCCGAACTTCTTAATTCAAGAGCAAGTCTTAGGTCTTGGAAGAGGCAACAACGGATCACTTATGAAGTATTTAGTTGATTACTCCGTCTTTGATGCACCGGATGGATACATCGAACTGATGACAAAGCCAGGTTTAGGTATTGAAGTCGATGAAGCAGAAGTCAGAAAAGCTGCAGAGAATGGTCATCGTTGGCGTAATCCAGATTGGACACACCATGATGGATCGCTCGCTGAGTGGTAAGACTTACTCTTTAACTGCTCCGGCTGAAAGGCCGCTAATGAAGTATCTATTGAAGAAGATAAAGATGACCGTTAGTGGAATAAGCGCGTATAACGACGCCGCCATTAACTGCGCCCAGTCAATTCTGTATTCGCCAACTAGCTGACCAATTCCAACCGGAACGGTCTTCATCTCTTCATCTTGGGTAAGAACAAGTGCAAATATGTACTCATTCCAGCCAGAGATGAATGAATAGATAGTTGTTGCAGCAAGTCCTGGCCAGGAGAGCGGAAGAATCACGCTGCGGAAGATTCTAAAGCGTCCAGCGCCATCTATCTGTGCTGCAAGATCTAGATCCTTAGAAATTCCGTCGAAGTAACCACGCATCATCCATGTACAAAATGGAATGGTAAATGAGACGTAGGTAATGATTAGCGCTGCGTGCGTGTTAATTAATCCAAAGGTCATATAGATCTTGTAGAACGGAATCAACAACATAATCGATGGGAACAGTTGGCTAGCAAGCAGAAACGCCATGAAAGTTCCGTGGCCTCTAAATTTAAATCTGGATAACCCATAAGCCGCAAATGCAGAGAACGTTACCGAGATAAAAGTAGCGATACTCACGACTATCAACGAGTTACGGAAGTAAGCCAGGAATGGGTGATCAATCCAAACCTGCTTGAAAGCATGAAGCGTTGGGTTTTCAGGAATAATTTGAGGTGGAAGCGAGAAAAGATCCTCTTCATTCTTTAGAGATGTAGAAACAATCCAAAGAATTGGAAAGATGATTAGAGCTGAGAAGAAGAGCAGAACGCTATAACTTGTGAGGTTGGTTATCTTGCGAGCGACCTTAACATCGCTCATTAGTCCGTACTTCTTCTCATTAATCATTGTCATTGCGAATCGCCCTTGAGTAGAAGTAACTTGCCGCGAGGAGAATAGCCAAGATGATTACCGACTCTGCAGCTGCTTTGCCGAAGTTGAAGTCTCCGAAGGCCTGCTGATAAATACTAATTGAGACAACTTTTGTTGCACCGGCTGGTCCACCCGAAGTCATCAACCAAATCACGGTGAAGTGCTTAAACCACCAAGCGGTCTCGAGGATGCAGGTAACTAAAAATATTGGGCGCAAACCCGGAATAGTGATGTGTCTAAACTGTTGTAAGCGCGTAGCGCCATCGATTGCAGCTGCTTCATAACGCTCTGCTGGAATGTTCTTCATTCCAGCCAACATCATGATCATAACTATTGGATAGCCCTTCCAGGTTGCCACGAAGATAACTCCGGCCAGGGCCGATGTACTTGAATCGAACCAAGAAACATCGGAATCAATCAGACCAATGGTATTTAAAATGTAATTGATCAGCCCATATGTTGGGTTAAAGAGCCACTTCCAAATAAGCGCGACAACAACCTCAGGAAGTAGCCAGGGAAGCATCAAGATGATTTTGAAAGTTGTAGCAAATTTTAGATTCTGATTCAAGATAACTGCCAGAAGTAAGCCAACGACGAAGTTGCCTACAACGACAAAGAAGGCGAAGGTCAAGCTGATTTTCAGTGAGTTTAGGAATTCTGCATCAGTCAGCAGTTCTGCGTAATAGCGGGCGCCAACGAACTTCCATTCACTTATTAGGTTGGTGCGCTGCATACTGATGAAGATCGCATAGCCAAGCGGATAAATAATCAACGAGAAGACAATTAATAGAGTGGGCAAAGTGAAGAAGTAGCCAGAGCGACTTTCCCGCTTCTTAAATGCGCTTTTCATATTCCCCCTGCTCACAATTTTTATGTTTTAAAGGTGACATCGAGGAGAGAATTTCTTCTCTCCTCGATGTCACGTTCCCTCAATTTACAAACAGACGGTTAGGCATTACCCGTTATCAGCGATAATCTTTCGCGCCTTTTCAGCCTGTTCTTTAGCGATCTGATCAATCGTCTTATCACCCTTTATTGCTGCCTGGTAGGCAGGAGATGAAAGAATGGCGATTGAGTTGTACCAAGAGATTTGTGGGTTAGAGAAGACTCTGCCTTCTCCCGCCTTCACAAAGCCCTGGCTCATTTCTGAGTTAACCTGAGGATCTGCTTGAGCATCCAAACGTGAAGGAATGCGATAGGTAACGTCGTTAATGCGAAGTTGATTTTCCTTATTCAAAACGAATTTCAAGTACGCAATAGCGGCTGCACGGTGCTTACTCTTTCGAGCAATCGCATAACCTGATTGGTTCAAGCTAGTAGTAGCAGGAACTCCGGCGACTGAAGGAATTGGCGCTCCAGCCAACTTGCCTTTAGCTGCAGGATTAGCTGTTAGAGCAACGCCGATTGTGTGAGGGCCAGTGATCATCATCGCTGCTTGTCCCTTACCAATCTGTACAGATGCTTCTGGGTATCCAGTTTGGAACTGTCCTGGAGGAACGCAACCGACATCAACTGCATCTTTGTAGAGCTTAAGAGCAGCTTTCCATCCCGGGGAGTCAATCTGCGTTACCCACTTACCGGATGAATCCTTGCCGACATCAACTGCACCCATATTACGAGCGATTGTGTTGAATCGACCTTGACCAGAACCATTGTCAGTTCCAACCATTGCCCATCCGTACTGATCGATCTTTCCATCTCCATCAGTATCTTTTGTAAGTGCCTTACATACTGTAATGAACTCTTCGAATGTCTTTGGAGGCTTTACTCCAGCTTTTGCAAAGAGATCGGTGCGATACAAAATCGCTGTTGGGATGCTAAACCAAGGGGCAGAATAAATCTTTCCACCGATAGTCATTTCACCAACATTTTCCTTAGCAAAACCATCTATGTAATCTTGGCCGAGAGCGGCGCGGAGTTCCAGTGGAATATTTAGTGCTGCCATCTTTACTGTATTAACAGCATCTGATGCATACATATCAGGAACGTTGCCACCAATTGCCATAGCAGTTAGCTTTGTTACGAGATCGTTTGCTGGAACACCAATAAACTTAATCTTTGTCTTTGGGCAAGCCTTCATGAACTTATCGGCAATTTCCTGCTCGACTAATCCATCTGGCTTCTCCAAGATAACAGTTGATAGAACAGTTAAAGTTCCAGTAAAACGAGGACAGAACGAGGGGGTTATTGCAGCAGAAGCGGAGTTCAATGAAATTGTTCCGCTAACAGCAACGAGAGTTGCAGAAGCAACTGCAATAAACTTACGTTTGGTTGCGCGCATTGTCGACCTTTCTTTTAAAGTTGATTTCCAAATGCATAGTCAAATTACTGTAGAAATTGTTCAATAACTAGCAATTAAAGAAAAAATTTTCGTTATCAAAAAAAGTTATTGAAACGTTCAAATGTAAGTTCATTTTGAACTGTTCAAAATAACGATCGAAATTGGGCGTCAGATCTACGCGTAAAAACTGCGGTTCCTTGACTTATCACCCCAGAGGGCGAAAAATTCCAGCATGACAGTTAGCGTCCGCCACGTAGCTCGCAGGGCACGTGTCTCGATCGGAACGGTCTCTAACGTTCTCAACCGCCCTGAAATTGTTGCACCGGCAACGCTTGAAAAAGTTCAACAGGCGATGGACGAACTCGGATTTGTCTCAAGTAGTTTTGCAAAAAAGATTAACGCATCTAATTCAAAGACTCTTGCTTTATTGCTCCCCGATGTTTCAAATCCACTTTTCACGGAGATCGCACGTGGTGCAGAGGATGCCGCAAACCAAAATGGCTACTCCTTATTTCTCTGCAATCATGACCACTCACATGAGAAAGAGCGCAAGTACATCCAAACTTTAGCTGGACAAAATGTTCAGGGAATTATGATCTGGCCTACTCGTGGCAAGACTGACAATCTCGATTTCTTGCGGTCAAATAACATCGCAGTGACTTTGATTGATACCAACCGCTACTTTGATGTCCATTGTTCAGCAAAGGTGGATGGCATTAGAGGCGGGCACGTAGCTATCGGACATTTGGTAGATCTAGGACACACAGATATTACTTATGTCTACGAAAACACGATCAACCAATTTATCGAACGTGGTGAAGGTGCAAAACAGGCGGCAGCGGAGATGGGCGCCAATCTTAATTTCATCGATATACCTTCTCCGACAACTCATGGGGGAGAGCTAGCCGCCAAAAAGTTCCTTGACTCTAAATCTAAATCTTCCGCTGTCTTCTGCGGAAATGATTTGATTGCACTTGGCTTTATGCGCGGCTTAATCGAAGCAGGAATAAAGATTCCAGAAGATATTTCTGTAATGGGTTTTGACGATATTGAACTTGCACCAAACGCTTTGGTTCCGCTCACAACTGTGGCTCAGGATGGCTACCAACTTGGCTATACCGCCACCGAATTGGTGATTCAGGAGTGCGAACTACCTGACACCCATATTCATCAACACGTACTTTTCCAGCCTGAGTTAGTTGAACGTTCCTCTACCGCTGAACACCCAAGCGTCCGAGAGAAAATTTCAATCGCGTAAGTTGCATCTTCTGACACTGGTGGGACGGGTCGGACTTGAACCGACGACGACCGAATTATGAGTTCGGGGCTCTAACCAACTGAGCTACCGTCCCTGGTGGGGATGAGTGAACTTTACTGTACTTAAATCCCGGCCTTGCCAAGCAGTTGATTTAAATGTTCAAGGTGATAGTCGGCATGCGGCAACTCTTCACGCGTGTGAGTAGTCAAAACGCCAGCGACGGTGCAACCAGCATCTTTTGCAGATGTAACACCACCTGGTGCATCTTCAACTGCCCAGCACTGATCTGTTTGTAGCCCCAAACGATCTGCGCCAAGAATAAAAGGTTCAGGAAAAGGTTTGCCGCGGCTTACTTGATCAAAGGTAACGGAATTAGCTGGCATGGGAATTTTTCCAGCACGGGTTCGTGCGATTGCTAAATCAGTTGTGCATGAGGTGACAATTGTCCAAGGAATTTCGCGATCGTTAAGTTCGGCCAGTAATTCAAGTGCTCCGGGTACGGCATGAACTCCATCGGTATCTGCCATCTCTAAATCTGTCACGCGGCGAACCCACTTTTGAATTTCGGCCTCTTCGCGATCGGCAAGTACTTTCTTCAGAGTTTGTTCCGCGGGAACACCGTGATGACCCGCTAGCGCCTCGAGTGGAATACCTGCTTCATTGGCCATGGTTATCCAAGAGTTCATCACCGCTTCTTGTGAGTTAACCAAGGTTCCATCTAGATCGAATAGAAATCCAATTTTTCTCAATTGTTGTCTTCACTTTTTTTCTTATTTGGGCGAGGATCGCGTTGCATACCGCGGCGGCCCCAGAACTCCCACATATCCATGGTGCCGAGCAATAGCGCGAAACCAAAGAGAAGATCTTCCGCTGGCGCTGAGAAGATACGAACCCCAACGATTGCATCTGGGTGATACATAACAATATTTTTTGAAGTAAGCCACCAATTTGTCAGGAATTGGAAAGGCAAGATGATTCCATAAGACGTCCAGAATGCTGGGCGCGTGAGAAGTGAATTCTTAAATAGGAAAAGATCAGCCATTACTGCAATAGCAAAGGCGGTAATTGCGATATCGCTGTAGTTCATTTACCGAACTCATCTTTTCGCCAGTGCGGTTTAACGGTTGTTACACCTTCTATAGTCATAATCGCCGCCATCGGAATCACGATAAAGAATAGGTATTCCTCTAGCGGAATGTTTAGCGGACCAACAATTCCGAGCATTTGATCACGATCAAAGAACCAGTGACCTTTAGAAATCGCATATGCATCCCAGAGAAGAAATAAAGTACTTATTGGGAGAACGCTGAGTATGACTCTTTTAATTCGACGTAGAACACCAACTTTAAATGCGATTTCCAACCAAAATGATCCGCAAACAGTAAAGATGAGCATCGCCATGTAATTCCACTTTTGCACGGGTAGATCTTCTCATGTAGTTACGGTCTTGGCAGGTTTAGCTTTGGTAGTGTTACAGATATAAAGTTTAAAGAAGGCTGAGATAGGGAGGAGGCGGTGCCGGAAATGGAACTCGATCTACTCCTTAAGGTTCGAAAGTATTCTCGTTTTGCCGTGGGCTTTGCCATCCTTCTTTCATTGGCTTTCTCACGATTTATCGAAGAGACCTCCATAACCTGGCAAGTGGTTATTGCCCTTATCGCTTTAGCGATAGGTATTCCGCACGGTGCTCTCGATCATCTAGTTACCTTGCCACGAAGTAGCGTCAAGAAGATGGCATTATTCATATCTATATATGTTGCAGTAGCCGTCATTGCCGTAGTCGCCCTTTTGACCTGGAACGTGGTCGGTTTTATCTTCGTGGTCGTTATGAGCGCAGTGCATTTCGGAATTGGCGACGCCGCATTTATCTCTGAGATTGATCGTCGCAGTGAAAACAGTAAACGTTTTCAGAAATATCTTTACGCATCAGCGGCCGGAACTCTTCCGGTAGTTATTCCGCTGGTGAGCGAGAAGAGCACCTCCGCGCTAGAGAAAGTTAACCCAGCGCTAGTTAATTGGCATCAAGGCCTCAACAATGACTTACTCCTTTGGACGATGTTGATTACCGCATTTGCCTTACTGCGATTGATTCAAAAACGCCGCGATGGCGAAGCTATTGATTTAGTTCTGCTCTATTTGCTTGCGGTCACCGCTCCGCCACTAGTTGCCTTTGCAGTTTATTTTGGTTGCTGGCATGCGATGCGCCACACAGCGCGACTAACTTTGACCTTACCGTCATCGCAGGCAGCCTTTGCGCAGGGAAGCGCTGGGAAAGCATTTATGCGCGCTGTCTTGCCCGGAACACCTGCACTTGTTGGCACCTTCGTGGTTGCCGCGTTAATTGTCATTCTGCGAGGAGATTCATTAGATGATCAATTCTTATGGGTATCACTCGTAGTTGTTTGGGCGTTAACTGTTCCTCATATGGCGGTAACTGCCCGCCTCGACCGAAAGGCTCTAAGTTGAAAAAGCTAGTAGTACTGATCATGTTCTTAACAACATTTACTCCGGCAAGCGCTGCTCCGAATTATGTATTTCCGGTGCCTGATTGCGCAGTTAAATATGTGCGCGCACATCATGATTATCCAGCAAATGATATTGAGGCAAAGAAAGGCTGCAAGTTTGTCTCACCAGTTAACGGGGTAGTAGATGAAGTCAGCCGCGTTGATAACTGGAGCGGCAAAACCAACCTCGGTATTGATCGCGGTGGACTATATGTATCAGTGATCGGTGAAGATGGCGTACGTTATTACGGCTCGCATCTCAGTTCGGTCGTTGCATCGATTCAACCTGGTGTAACCGTTAAGGCTGGGCAGATATTAGGAAGAGTTGGTTCTACTGGTAGCGCACGTGGCACATCACCACATCTTCACTTTGGAATTTCTTGGCCAACACCAACTGCAACTCAACCAAATATCTGGTGGGTTCGTCGCGGAGTTGTTGCTCCTTGGAAGTATTTAGATGCTTGGAAAGCTGGAAAAGATTTATCGCCGGCTAAGGCAGTTGCTGCAGCACTTGCTAAGAACGGTGAGATTCCGCCGCTTCCTAAGAAATAATTAAAAAAATCCCCGCCGCTTTCGCGACGGGGATTTTTAGTAAACTAAGTGTTATTAGTTAGCGTTCACTGCATCGGCCTGAGGACCCTTTGGACCCTGTACGACCTCGAATGAAACTGACTGACCCTCTTCAAGGGACTTGTAACCGTTTCCTTGGATTGCTGAGTAGTGAACGAATACATCTTGTCCGCCACCATCAACTGCAATGAAACCGAAACCCTTTT
>JAIYCF010000002.1 GCA_027488165.1 Streptomycetaceae bacterium | reverse complement strand
CCCAATAGCGCACCCTCTGCAACAGCTCCGACAGCAGAGGCGCTCTTTGCAGGAAGAGAAAAGGTCGCACTGGAATTTCCGGCTAGTGCTCGCGCTGCAGCACCTGCAGCACGGCGCAGAGTTTCATCATCAAAACTCGCTTTATGTTCGCCAAGTCCAGTGAAAACTAAGAGACGCGTGTTGGTGCCAGGGATTTTAATTACTTCATCAGCCTTGCCAGTTGCTCCCATATCGGCCAAGGTCGCCAAAATTTTCTTTGCATCAAGTGCGATATCGCCGCTTTCTATTGTTAGCGAGGATTTGCCCTTCTTATGAGATAGCCCAACTACCAAAATCTCATCTTTGATGATTCCATCAGAGAGTTGGATCGTTGTCATTTAATTCTCCTTAAGAAGTAACTTGCTTCATGGTGACTCGCTACTAAATGATCGTTCTTATCTGGTGGCGATGCTCGGGTAAGTGTAAGTTGTCTACATGAAAAATTCACCACTTGCCGAAAAACATCTTGCACTGAACGCGAAGATGGCCGATTTCGGTGGTTGGTTGATGCCGATTGAGTACCCCGCATCGGGCGTGATCGCTGAACACACCGCCGTTCGAGAGCGAGTTGGCATTTTCGATGTCTCTCACCTCGGCAAAGTCAGCGTAACCGGCGATGGTGCGCTGGAATTTCTCAACTCTGTCTTCACCAATGATTTAAATCGAATCTCTGACGGCCAAGCCCAATACACCCTGCATTGCAACTCTGCGGGCGGTGTTATCGATGATCTGATTGTCTACAGAAATAGTCCGACTGACTTATTCCTGATCCCTAACGCTTCAAATACATCGGATGTCGTTGCTGCCCTGACAGCTGTTGTGCCAGCCGGAATCACGATTACAAATCTTCATGAAAAGTTTGCAGTTATTGCAGTGCAGGGACCGAAATCAAAATCGGTTATCGAATCCCTTGGTTTAAATCCGGCGCTCGATTACATGTCTTTTGAACATATCCAAATTTCGGGTCATCCAGCCATTTTGTGTCGAACCGGTTACACCGGCGAACACGGATATGAAATTCTTCCAAGCTGGAGTGATGCTGGCGCAGTTTGGGATTCACTCACTGAAGCGATCAAGCCGTACGACGGTTTAATTTGCGGCTTAGGTGCGCGCGATACCTTGCGCACCGAAATGGGATACCCACTTCATGGCCACGAGCTAACGCTAGAAATAACTCCGGTTCAAGCATCTGCCACCTGGGCGATTGGCTGGGAGAAGGAAACCTTCAGCGGAGCTAAAGCGCTTACTGAGCAACGTGAAGCAAAAAATCACACCAAGTTACGCGCCCTAGTTAGCCAAGATCGCGGCATACCACGCGCAGGAATGCAGATTAAGAATTCAAGCGGCGAGATTGTTGGAGAAATAACCAGCGGAACTTTCTCGCCAACCTTGAAAAAGGGAATCGCCCTAGCTTTGATCAACCCCGAATACAAAGTAGGCGATGAGTTAATCGTCGATGTTCGTGGAAGAGATAGCCTTTCGGTAATTACTAAATTGCCGTTAGTTACTTCAAACGTGCGCTGAATTCAACCGGCGTTAAAAAGGCAGCCTTAGTTTTTGTTCTGCGTAGAGCCGATAAAACAGCAGGCGCGGTAATCACAATCAAAGTCGATGTTAAGACTGCTCTGGGAATATCCCATGCCATTGAAGATAGAAAGTGAAAAGTCACAAATCTACTGAGGTTCTCCCAGATTGGGGCTCCTGGCAGATATGAAAGTTGGGTATCACCGCCAAGTGCCCAAGGCCAGAATTGCAGATCCATTAACAAGCCAAAGATGAGTGAAGCAAGAATTGCGATAAATACGAGTAAGAGAATTTCTGCTCGCCCCTTGATTCTTGCGGGAAAAGAACCCGCAAATAAACCAACTAAGCCGGCTGCAAAGAGTTGATATGGAAGCCAAGGTCCAAATCCACCAGTCAGTAGCGCTGAAGCTAACATTCCGAGCACGCCCAGTAAGAAACCAAATGCCGAACCAAAGACTCGGGCAGCAAGAATTAATAGAAACCACATTGGTTCGAGTCCGACTGCGCCGGCACCTAATGGCCGAAGCGCAGCAAGCAGCGCAGCGAGAGTCCCTAAGAGCGCAACTGATTTCGCATCCAGACCAGAATCGCTCAGTTGTGCAATTAAGAGAAAGATCGATGCAGGAACGGCTGCCCAGAAAAAGTATTGTGCAAACTGCGCCGAACTCTGCGATTGAACATAGAAAGGCCAGGTGAAGCCGGCAAAGACCGTTGTTGAAACCAGCAAGAGCGCAATCTTTGATCTGCGGCTAAATCGATATAGATCGTTCGTTAAATATTTCATTGCAGACCAGTTTCTTGATCCAGCGAACGCATTACATCGTTAACCGTTAGCCATCTGCGCGGAGCCATTACTTTGGCTACTTGAGGAGCGAAAGCCGGTGAAGCTAATAAAATATCTAGCGTTGGCCCATCAGCAACTACTTCGCCTTCAGATAAGAAGATAACTCGATCGGCAAGTTCGGCAACTAGTTCGACATCGTGAGTAGCGATTACTACTGACTTTCCAGGCTGGGCTGCGAAGTTTTTGAGAATCTCAATCAACAATGATTTGGATTGATAATCCAATCCACGGGTTGGCTCATCCAGGATTAGCGCTCGTGGTTGTGCAGAGAGAACCACAGCCAAGGCAAGTGCCAGACGTTGCCCTTCAGAGAGATCACGCGGATGGGTCGCAGGCGAAATTGAAGGCACGAGCTCTTGAAGCAAGGAATAGGTTGCGCCGCTAGTGATCTCATTATCCTTATCGGCTTGCGCACATTCCTGCGCAACGCTTTGCGCGTATAAGAGATCACTTGGTTCTTGTGGGATGTAGCCCACGGTCGCGCGACGCAGCGCACCCTTTAAACTCATTGGGGGATGAGCGAACACTGAGATCTCGCCGCGATCTAACTCTTTCACTCCGACGATCGATTGCAGAAGCGAACTCTTACCGGCGCCGTTTCTGCCCATCAGGGCGACGATCTCGCCTTCCATTACAAGTGCATCAACGTTCTTTAACGCAGTGTGTGCACCATAAGAAATCGCAGCCCCTTTAACCGAGATAGCAGTGGATGTCAGAACTTTTTCTACTAGCGGATTATCTTTTCCGTCGCGTCTTACATCTTCAGTCATGCGTCGCACATCGCGGACGCTTAGGCCTACTTGATCTAATTTAAGCGCACGAGATAAATGAACAATGGGTGGAGCTATAGCTGAACTTTTCAGTATTTTTTCTGGAAGGTCGATTTGGGCTTGGCCATCTCCGGCAATATGAATGATGCGATCGGCAAAGCCAATTACACGCTCTAGGCGATGTTCCGCGATCACAACGGTAAGGCTTAGGTCATGCACGAGACGATGGATGATTGATAAAACTTCCTCTGCTGCTATTGGATCAAGAGCGCTAGTTGGTTCATCAAGAACCAAGATCTTCGGGTGCATCACAAGTGCGCTTCCAATTGCTAAGCGTTGTTGCTCACCTCCGCTAAGCGTTGAAATTGCCCGATTACGCAGCGGTGCCAGGGCCAACAAGTCAAGTATCTCTTCAACGCGTTTGCGCATTGCTTCGGGTGCCACATTTAGCGACTCCATACTAAAGACCAACTCTTCTTCCACGGTATCGGTGACAAATCCGCTACTTGGGTTCTGACCCACAATTCCAATTAGATGAGCCAGTTCTCCGGGCCTCACAAGTTGAGTCGAAATTCCATCAACTGTTACATCGCCTGCCAATATTCCGCCGGTGTGATGCGGAACCAAACCGTTAATCAAACGTAAGAGAGATGATTTTCCAGTACCGGTTGAGCCGATAACGAGAACCATCTCGCCTTCTTCTATTGAGAACGAGAGCCCTTCAAGGATTGTTTGCGTGGATGTTGGATACACGAGTGAGACATTTGAAAATTTGATCATGCCGTGACCGACCAAACCAGACCAAGTAGAAAGAGTCCGCTGGAAAAAACCGCAGTGTCCGCAGTACGCCACATGATCGGGCGGTACCTTGAGCGAACTCTACTTACGCCATAACCACGCGAATCCATAGCAGCTGCAAGATCAAGAGATTTTGCTAGCGCTTCTTCCAGTAATGGCAGAGCGATGGATTTGAATTTCGGTTTTTCATCGCCCCTTAGGACTCGTGCACGCTTAATTCGTGAGTAACTCGCAACAAGTTGTGGAAGTGAGGAAGTAGCAATAACTATCGCGACTCCAAACTCATAAACGATGACGGGCAGAACTCGTAGCATTTTGTGAGGACTGGTGAGTGATACTGCAGCCCCAAATAGCGCAATCACCGAAACAATGATCAGTCCTTCTTGTAAAGAGGAGATGAGCCGCTCTTGGGTTACGACTCCACCGATGCGAATCCCCGCCATCCAATCCGGTAATGGAAGGATTGGAAGTTCAACAATTTTGGTACCTGGAATTGGTACACCGATTAGAACGCCTGTAACAGCCCTAACAATCAGAATAAAGATTCCTAGACGAAGAGAAAACCAAAAACTCTTTGACCAAGGAAAATTTCCTGCCCATCGCCAAACTATGAACGCTGCACCCGCAATTACTAAGGCAGCGTAGAGAGCGCTATTGGCACGAATAACCGTGACAATTAAAGCGATACTCCATAGCCACCAAGTAAGCGGGTGCAGCGATTTCATTACAGCTAGACGCTTCTCTTACTTCTTCAGTGCCGCGGGTGTTGCGATTTCTAAGCCGCATTCTTTGGCTGGGTAACCATTTAGACCACAGATCAAACCGCTCTTAGCTGCGCGCACCTTTATCGCCATTCCTAGGACATCTATACCTTGTGATGTCTTTGCGGTGCGAACACAAGTCGTAATTGTCTTCGTTACCTTTTCGCCCTTAGGAGCATATGCCTGCGATCCGAAATCAATTACTAGTCCGATTCGTTTCGTATCTTTATCGGCCTTTGTCTTGCCACAGATAGAAGCAAAGTT
>JAIYCF010000029.1 GCA_027488165.1 Streptomycetaceae bacterium | reverse complement strand
GCTCAGTTGGTACGAGCGCGCGACTGAAAATCGTGAGGTCGACAGTTCGATCCTGTCCCGAGCCACTCAAGTAATTAACTTAAGTAATTAACAAGTTTTAAAAATTAACCAGCAGATCCCGAACCAGATGGTCCTGCTTTGCGCTGTACTTGTGGTGCACCGCCGCTGCGTTGTCCACCACGAATCTTTGAACCACCTTCTGCATGGTTCTGTGTTCCTGGTGCGCCCTTCTTACCTTTTTTAGCTTCAAGGGCAGCGAGCATTCTCGCCTTTACATCGTCGTTGTTAGTCATGAGTGCAGTCTACCCCTCGGATGGAATACGTAAGAAGTAAACCAATTTAGTTAGCCATGCAATGGCGCCCACCGCCATCAATTGATAACCGAGCGTATCTGGCCAGGTGTAAATCGAGAGTGCGAGTGCACCGTAGAAAGCGGCGAATCCCCACAAGGTAAATGCCGTCGCTTTGCGATGAAGGCCAACGCGCATCAAGCGATGAGATAGATGATCGCTTCCGCCTTGGAATGGTGAGATACCCCGATAGATGCGAGAAGTAACTGCAACTGTTGTGTCCAAGATTGGCACCGCCATTAGGGCTAATGGAATCGCAAAAGATTTAACTTGTGGAACAACGCCTGGGCTTAGGCGAATAGTTAGTACCGAGATGATGATGCCTAAGAAAAGGGCGCCTGCATCACCCATATAGATCTTTGCCGGAGCGCGGTTCCACATAAGGAATCCTGCGGTTGCGCCCATAGTCACGATCGCGAGTGCGCTAACCAAAATCTGCTGGCGGTCGTAGGCGATAAAGAATAAGAAGAAGGAAATTACTGCAACTGTGCCGGCTGCTCCGCCGTCGAGGTTGTCGAAGAAGTTGATCGAATTACATACACCGACGATCCAAAGCACAGAAACCGCATAGTTTAAAAAGGTGTTGTTAAAGGCGACGCCCATGGTGTCGGTTGATGTCAGGATTACCGCAACGATTACACCAGTTGCGGTTTGCGCAATTAAACGTGGCCAAGGTTCCAGGCCTTTTAGATCGTCAATTAAACCCATCAGCGAAATTGCCATCGCTGGAACTAGAACAAAACTTGCTAAGCGAAAAGTCTCCATTGAAAAATCGACGGCAAGCAAAGATCCATAAGATGCGCCGACAACACCGATCGCAATTGCAACTCCGCCTAAATAAGGTACAGGCTCTTTCTGTGCTTTGCGTGCCAAGTTCGGTGCATCAACTGCGCCAACGCTGATGGCGATCTTGCGCATTACAGGAGTGATTGCACCGACAAAGATAAATGTGAGCGCGCCAAGTAAAAGGAATTGCGAAACTGAATATTCCATCTGGTTAATTACTTATCTTCACTCTTAAAGTAGTTATTGCGAAGGTCATCAACTTCTGATTTACGGAATCTGCGGTGTCCGCCAAGTGTGCGGATCGAAGTTAACTTGCCGGCCTTTGCCCAACGTGTAACGGTCTTGGGATCAACGCCAAATAATTCGGCGACTTCGCGCGGGGTGAGCAAGATTTCTGCATCTGGCAGACGATTCATAACGCACCTTTTCCATCATCTAAAGCAACGCGATTGCGATGTCCGATTTGTAACGAGTGTCGGAAGTATCCGCCAAAGTGAGCGTAAATGGCAATAGCAAGAAGCGGCGCTAAATAGCCGATTCGAAGCCTTGAACCATGCGCCAGCGAGTTACTAACCGCTCGTAGCCCTGACCTGCCATTTGTCCATCCCCTGCAGCTAGGCCAGCGAGTGAGTGCAAGACATCTTCGACTGAAGTATCTGCTTCGATTCCAGATTCTTCGCCCGCTAATTTCATTCCAAGATCGAGATACCCAGCGAGCCCGCCGTAATCAAGTTCAATGAGAGATTGTTGATGGAACATCTCAAGCCATTCGAGCAAATGTTCGATCTCGGCTTCCACCGATCCTTCACCAAATGCACCTAAGACTGTCTGGTGTGCAACTTGGGTGCGGGCAATTGCATCAGAAAGCTTGGCGCGCATTATGCAGAATGGTCCATCTTGATCAACACCACGAACGCGTTCTTCGGGCATAAACATTGAGAACCAACGTGGCGGGATTAGCCAATTTTCAGTGATGATATGTGGAACGCGATCTTCCATTAAATCAACGCCGGCAGTGATTACATCTTCTAAATTCTGTGGAAGGAAAAAAGGAGTTACAGATGATGGAAGTGAATCTTTGAAATCATCGAGTGCGGCCCAGCAACGAGTTGCAGTAGACCAAGGCGAAACGTAACGAACGCCATCGATATCTAAAATGTGTGCGCCATCGGGGCGACCTGCAGGTGGCTCTGGAAAAACTAAACGGCGAAGTGCCAACTTTTGTTCATTACGAGTTGAATTTTCATCTGCAACTAAATCTTGCCAGCGCAAACGGTCTGCTGGTTCGAACGCCGAAAGTGGTTCATAGATTCGAAGCGATGCGACGTACGGAGTTGGTCTCACAGGAATTACCCTACCTGCGAGAAATTAAGCACGCGGAATGTAATTTCCTTCAGCGAAGGGATCATCGTCATCGCGAGATTTATTTGAAGGATCTTCGCCATGAAGTTCTTTCGCTAGGCGATCGAGATCCATCTCCTGAGAGTTGTACTTGAGATCTCTGGCGACTTTTGTCTGTTTTGCTTTTGCACGGCCGCGACCCATAGGGCGACCTCCTTACCAAAGTGAAATTCGTCAAGACGCGAAGGTTATCGCGCCCAGGCCTTGCCTAACAAATGATGCGATTAAGCGGTAAATATGGGGCTAAATCAGCTCTCGTGCCCGAGGCTGCCACTGCCCCGCTATCTACCGCTGCTTCCCAACTCAATTCTCCTGAGGCCAGGGCCAGCCAGGTCGCAGCGCTCATCTCAATAGTGTTGGGAGGAGTTCCACGGGTATGCGTTGGCCCATCACCGCATTGAATTGCGGCGTAGGGAGGAACTCGTACTTCTATCGCGCGCCCCGGAACTTTCGCGGCCAATTCAGCAAGGCTCTTCTTAACTAGCTCAAGTGTCTCTGGATCGCGCACAAGAAATTACCTAATTGAGTTTGGTTTGTATTTTGCAGCAATAGGATTTTTAGAAGTGATTAGTTCTATGCGACCAACCACTCGGGTTATCTGTCCATTTGCATCGCCTGTAAATTCAATTGGTTTGCTAATCAGCGCATCTAGTGCAGCTCGATCAAGCGGTAAGCGCGAATCTGCAGCAAGTGATTCAAGCAAATTATTTGCCTTGCCTTCACGCATTGATAGCGCGGCGTTTACGGCATGTTCTTTGATTACTTCGTGGGCAACTTCGCGGCCTACGCCAGCTTTAACTGATGCCATCAAAATCTTGGTTGTGGCAAGAAACGGTAAATAGCGATCTAGTTCTGCGCGAATTACTTCGGGGAAAGCGCCAAATTCACTTAACACCGTCAAAAAAGTTTCTAGTAATCCATCCATGGCATAGAACGCATCTGGAAGTGCAACTCGACGAACGACGCTGCACGAAACATCACCTTCATTCCACTGATCGCCAGAAAGTTCAGAGACCATTGAGGCATAACCGCGCAGAACAACGCTCAACCCATTAACTCGCTCGCATGATCGAGTGTTCATTTTATGCGGCATCGCCGATGAACCGACTTGGCCTGCTTTAAATCCTTCAGTTACGAGCTCGGCACCGGCCATCAAACGAATCGAAGTAGCAAGTGAAGATGGGCTCGCTGCCAACTGCACCAAAGTAGTTACGACGTCATAATCAAATGAACGTGGGTAGATTTGGCCGGTTGAATCCAAGACGCGATTGAAGCCAAGTTCCTTAGCAATTTCAGCTTCAAGCTCTTGATGGTTGGCTGCACCCAGTAAATCAATGGAATCTTGCGCGGTTCCGACAGGTCCTTTAATGCCGCGAAGTGGGAAACGATCTTGAAGCGATACCAAGCGTTCATAGGCAAAGAGAAGTTCTTCGGCAGCAGATGCAAAGCGCTTACCTAAAGTCGTAATCTGCGCTGGAACATTGTGGGATCTACCAGCGATCGGTTGATCTGAATATTGCAGAGCCTTGTCACCTAGTTGAGCCAATACTGCAATAACTTTTCCTTGGACAATTTCTAACGCGTTCTTGATTTGAAGCGCTTCAATATTTTCGGTTAAGTCACGGCTAGTCATACCAGCGTGAATTGCTTCGTGCCCTGCTAGCGCATTGAACTCTTCAATCCGCGCCTTGACGTCGTGGCGGACAACTTTTTCGCGCGCATCGATAGATTCTAGATTTACGTTATCGAGAACCTTTTCATAGTCTGCAATAACAGATTCTGGAATTGAGTGACCTAATTTATTTTGGGCACGAGCTACCGCTAACCATAAACGTCGTTCAGCCTTTATCTTCTCTTCTGGTGCGAATATCGAGCGCATCGCAACTGATGCATAACGGTCCGCAAGAACGCTCATTTTAGATGAAATCCTTTACGACAATTGTTTGGTCGCGACCCGGCCCGACGCCGATGGCGCTCATCGGTGCACCGGAAATCTTTTCTAGGAAAGCGATGTAATCCTGAGCGTTCTTTGGAAGATCACTGATCTTGCGCGCGCCAGAAATATCTTCAGTCCAACCTGGCAAGTTTTCATAAATAGGTTTTGCATGGTGGAAATCAGATTGTGATGCAGGAAGTTCTTCTACTCGCTTGCCATCAATTTCGTAGGCAACACAAACTGGAATTTCTTTCCAACCAGTTAGAACATCGAGCTTGGTTAAGAAGAAATCGGTAAGTCCGTTAACGCGAACTGCATAACGTGCAATCGGTGCGTCATACCAACCGCAGCGACGAGCGCGACCAGTTGTTACACCGATTTCTCCGCCGATAGTGCGCAACTTCTCGCCATCTTCATCGAAGAGTTCAGTTGGGAAAGGACCTGAGCCAACACGTGTTGTATAGGCCTTAACAATGCCGATAACGCGATCGATCTTGGTTGGTCCGATTCCAGAACCTGTGCAAGCACCGCCCGCAGTTGGATTAGAAGAGGTAACGAATGGATAAGTACCGTGATCGACATCGAGCAGAGTGCCTTGTGATCCTTCAAGCAATACGCGCTTCCCAGCCTTTAACGCTTCATCAAGAAGCAGAACTGTGTCTGCAACATATGGACGCAAGATTTCAGCATAGGCAAGATATTCATTAAGAACTTCATCAACTTCAATGTTCTTGCGGTTAAAGACTTTGATAAGAACTTGGTTCTTATCGCGAAGTGCGCCTTCGATCTTCTGACGCAAAATTGATGGGTCAAAGAGATCTTGTACGCGGATACCGATGCGGTTGATCTTGTCCGCGTAAGCAGGTCCGATACCGCGACCAGTTGTACCGATTTTTGATTTACCTAAGAAGCGCTCTGAAACTTTATCGATCGTGCGGTGATAAGGCGTAATCAGATGCGCATTAGTTGAGATAACCAACTTAGAGCAA
Source organism: Streptomycetaceae bacterium (assembly GCA_027488165.1). Classification (GTDB taxonomy): domain Bacteria; phylum Actinomycetota; class Actinomycetes; order Nanopelagicales; family Nanopelagicaceae; genus Planktophila. The sequence goes on along the minus strand of JAIYCF010000029.1, from coordinate 8,026 downwards.
TCAATTCCGCGTTCGGTTAAGCCACGAATTTCTTCAAGTAATACACCTGGATCAATTACAACGCCGTTACCGATTACCGGAACAACGTTAGGACTCAAGATTCCAGATGGAAGTAAGTGAAGTGCGTACTTTTGATCACCGATAACTACGGTGTGGCCCGCGTTGTTGCCGCCCTGATAACGAACGACATAATCAACGCGGTCACCGAGAATATCTGTGGCTTTACCCTTGCCTTCATCGCCCCATTGAGCTCCGAGCAAAACTAACGCTGGCATGGCAAAGCCTCTCCGCTGATTTTAGGTTTTAAATTATTTTTTTAGCGATGTGCCGGTTGAGCGAAGATCTGCGCAAGCATGAACAACGCGAGCTGCCATTCCTGCTTCTGCAGCCTTACCCCACGCACGTGGATCGTAAGCCTTCTTATTTCCAACTTCGCCATCGATTTTAAGAACGCCGTCGTAGTTCTTGAGCATGTGATCAACAACTGGACGTGTAAATGCGTACTGAGTATCGGTATCGATATTCATCTTGATTACACCGTAATCAAGTGAGTCGCGGATTTCTGAGAGAAGTGAGCCTGAACCACCGTGGAATACGAGATCCATTGGCTTGCTTCCTGCAGCAAGGCCCTTCTTGGCTACAACTGCATCTTGCAGAGTCTGCAAAATCTTTGGCTGCAAAACAACGTTGCCTGGCTTGTAAACGCCGTGGACGTTACCGAATGTTGCAGCAACCATGTAGCGACCGCGTTCTCCGAGACCAAGAGTTTCGATAGTCATCAGCGCATCTTCAGGAGTTGAGTACAACTTCGCATCATGCTTTGCTTCAACGCCATCTTCTTCGCCACCGACAACGCCGATTTCGATTTCTAAAATTGTGCGAGCTGCAACAGACTTAGTTAAAAGTTCATCTGCAATCTTCATATTTTCAGTCATATCAACTGCTGAGCCATCCCACATATGTGAGTTGAAGAGTGGCGCTTGGCCGTTCTTGATGCGCTGCGCGCCGATTTCAAGAAGTGGACGCATGTAACCATCAAGCTTTTCAGCTGGGCAGTGATCTGTGTGGATTGCAATATTTACGTTGTAGTTCTTTGCAACAACGTGTGCGAACTCAGCGAGCGCAACAGCGCCATCGACCATGTTCTTTACAGTTGAGCCAGATGCGTATTCTGCGCCGCCCCAAGAGAACTGGATGATTCCATCTGACTCTGCTTCGGCGAAACCACGAATAGCAGCGACAAGAGTTTGTGATGAAGAGACGTTGATTGCGGGATATGCGAATGCGCCGGCTTTAGCGCGGTCTAACATTTCTGCGTAAATTTCAGGGGTTGCAATGGCCATGATGACTCCAAATTATCTCGGGGTGTAATCCCTGACCGAGCGCTTCATTGGGCCGAATTCAGGCTTACGCCTAATCCAACCACCTCTACGGGCGGATGAAAAATCGCCATTCCCTACACGCGTAGGAAATGGCGATTTTTACTTACCAAGGGGTGGAAGACCTCATGGGTTGAGGGACTTCTGCAGGAAGGCGATTAGGCCAGCGAGTAGAGCCGGGCTACTGATTAGCTTTAGCAAGAGCGCTAGAAACGTTGTGAGCATTTTTCTCCTTTTCTCATATCTCTTTGATGCTTTGGTTAAGCCGCAGATCTTTGCTCCTATCTGCTTCGCCACATCGATAAAGCCTTCCGCCTGTTGATATTCACGGGTAATCTGCAGAGTTATGAGCAACCCATCAACAGGTGATTCGATCGAAAATCTCTCGCAAGAGAACCGTAACTTTCCGCCAAGCGCGGCTTTTGCCGCCCAGGCCAATGCCAAACCAGATCTATATGCACACGCTGAAAAAGATCGCTTGGCATTTTGGGAAGAACAAGCGCGTGAACTTACTTGGGATAAAAATTGGGAGACCGTTCTTGAATGGAACTCTCCTTATGCAAAATGGTTTATCGGCGGCAAGATAAATGCATCGGTAAATGCACTAGACCGTCACGTAGCAGCCGGTCGCGGAGATCGCACTGCTTTTCACTTTGAAGGCGAACCTGGTGATACTCGAACAATTACTTACTCGCAGATGTTGGCTGATGTCAGTAAAGCTGCACATGCGCTAACTCAAATCGGAATTAAATCTGGTGATCGCGTTGCAATTTATATGCCGATGATTCCAGAGGCAGCAGTTGCGATGTTGGCATGTGCGCGTATTGGCGCTGTGCACTCAGTTGTCTTCGGAGGATTTTCTGCCGATGCACTTCTTTCTCGTATCCAAGATGCCGATGCGAAGTTAGTAATCACAGCAGATGGTGGTTTCCGTAAAGGAGCCGCATTTGCCCTTAAGCCTGCAGTTGATGAAGCGCTAAAGGGAAAACATAACGTTGAAAAAGTTTTAGTTGTTAAGCGCACTGGACAAGAAACTGCTTGGAACGCAGATCGCGATATCTGGTGGCACGAGCTAGTTGATGGTCAAAGTAGCGTTCATACGCCTGAGTTCTTCGATAGCGAGCACCCACTCTTTATTTTGTACACCTCTGGCACAACCGCTAAACCAAAGGGAATTTTCCACACAACAGGTGGTTATTTAACTCAGGCGGCATACACACATCGCGTGGTCTTTGATATCAAGCCAGAGAAAGATGTTTATTGGTGCACCGCAGATGTGGGTTGGATTACCGGACATTCTTACGTTGTTTATGGACCACTTATTAATGGTGCGACCCAAGTTATGTACGAAGGAACGCCCGATACTCCGCATAAGGGTCGAATGTTTGAAATCGTTGCCAAATACGGCGTAACTATTTTGTACACCGCACCAACTTTGATTCGCACTTGGATGAAATGGGGCGATGAATTTCCAAAGGCGCATAACTTAACTTCACTTCGTTTACTTGGTTCTGTTGGTGAACCAATTAACCCTGAAGCATGGATGTGGTACCGCGAAGTTATTGGCGCAAATAATTGTCCGATCGTTGATACTTGGTGGCAGACCGAGACTGGTGCAATCATGATTTCACCTCTGCCAGGTGTTACTGCAACTAAACCTGGATCTGCGATGAAAGCGATTCCTGGAATCAGCGCGGTAGTTGTAGATGAGAATGCAAATCCAGTTCCTAATGGACATGGTGGTTACTTAATTCTTAATCAACCTTGGCCTTCGATGTTGCGTGGAGTTTGGGGCGAGGATGAGAGATATAAAGAAACTTACTGGTCGCGCTTTAAAGGAATCTACTTTGCTGGAGATGGTGCGAAGTTAGATCAAGATGGTGCGATCTGGTTGATGGGTCGCGTAGATGATGTGATGAACGTTTCAGGGCACCGCATCTCAACAACTGAAGTTGAATCAGCACTTGTTTCGCATGAAGCAGTCGCAGAAGCGGCAGTTGTTGGCGCAGCCGATGAGATGACTGGCCAAGGCATTGTTGCCTTCGTTATTTTGCGCGGCGGTATCCCAAATGCCGGCGGAGAAGAGTTGGTTAAAGAGTTACGAGCTCATGTGACCAAGGAAATTGGGGCGATTGCTCGTCCGCGCCAGATTATGGTGGTTGCAGAGCTTCCAAAGACGCGAAGCGGCAAAATCATGCGCCGTTTGCTTAAGGATGTCGCTGAAAATCGCGCAGTTGGCGATGCAACAACGCTGGCAGATCCAAATGTGATGAAGTTGATTTCAGAAGGTTTAAATTCTTCTAAAGACGAAGATTAAGAAACTCTTCTTTAACCCAATCGTTAGCTTGGGTGATCAGCCCTGGAATATAGGGCTGAACCTTAGGAAGAATTTGGCTATCTGTAATCTGGTTCTGCGCCGCCTGCCATGGCGACCAAAGCAGAACAGTTGCGATTAAGTAAAGCGCGATCACAGTGCGTGCAATTTCTAGCGCTGCACCAGTTACCGAATCTAAGAAAGCGATGGGGCCGCGAAAAATAGTAGCGCGCAAGCCCTTGGCAAGTACCCCTGCGATAAATGAACAGAGATACCCACCGCCAACAATTGATGCAATAACAAAACCGATGCGTTTTACATCAAGCGACCAGTCATGTGAGAACTTTAAAGATAAATAGATGCCAAGAACTCCGCCGGCAACAAATCCAATGAATTTAAAGAGAGTGCGGATTAAGCCATTGCGATAACCCATGACTGCGCTGGCAAGAACCGCAACGATAATTACTAGGTCTGCAACCATTAAATCTTTACTCCTAGATGTTTCTCGGTTAGATCAATTAACTCTTGCTCAGATTTTACTTCGCCGATCTTCTTAAACTTAACTTTCCCGTTGGCATCGATAAACCAGGTCACTGGCACACCCATTCCAAAGTAACTACGAGTTTCATTCTCGCGATCGTAGAAACTAGGCCAGGTCATCCCGTTTTCTTCAATGAATTTACGGGAATTATCTGGCGATGACTCTTCTACCGCGACGCCGACTAGCTGGACTTTTCCTTTTGCTTTCTCATAAAAGCTAACAAATTCGGGGGTTTCGGCTAAGCAAGTTGAGCACCATGAGCCCCATACGTTAATGATCATTGGGCCACGCAGAGATTCGATAAAGGTTCCTGCTGAACCGTCCACACATTCCACCGCTATGCCAGTAGTAATTGATTTATCTGATGTGACAGATCCACAAGAAACAACTTCGCCCTTAATCGCAATAGGTTCTGGAGCAGGTGAACTACATGAAGTAAGTGCGATAGCAAGGAGAAATATTCCAAATACTTTCATCGAAAATCCTCATCGCTCTTAACCAATAACTTTGCCTTCGCTTTATCTGTCTCACCGATTCCTGCAGATGGACATATCCTTGCCACTGGGCAGGCGCCGCATGCAGGTTTACGCGAATGACAGATACGTCGTCCGTGCCAGATCATTCGCTGCGACAAGTTAGTCCATTCTGCTTTAGGGATTAACTCTCCCACTTCAAATTCAACTTTAACGGGATCTTTCGAATCGCTCCACTCAAAGCGGCGCGATAGCCTTCCAAAATGGGTATCAACGGTGATTCCAGGGATATCGAAGGCGTGGCCGAGTACAACATTTGCAGTCTTGCGCCCAACGCCCGGCAAGGTAATCAACTCTTCTAGGGTTTGTGGAACTTCACCATCAAAATCTTCGATGATCTTGATAGCAAGGCCCTGGATATGACGAGCCTTTGCGCGAAAGAAACCAGTTGTGTAAATCAAATCTTCAATATCGTTTAGGGAAGCTTTTGCGTAGGCGCGCACGTTCTTATATTTCTTAAATAGCGCAGGGGTAACTTGGTTAACGCGCTTATCGGTGCATTGAGCAGATAAAACGGTGGCGATCGTGAGTTCTAGTGGATTTGAAAAATCTAATTCGCAGCGCACATTTGGATAAGTCTTGGTCAATATTCGATAAATAGCCCTTGCGCTTTTACGAGTTTCACTATCGGGGGCCATGCGAGTAAACTACCCACGTGCCTCAAGAAGATGAAGTCGTACGCAGAGCCCCGCTCTTTACCGCCCTCGATGACGCTGCCGCAGCATCACTGCGCGCTTCGATGGATACTGTAAAAATTGCCAAGGGTTCGATCCTCTTTAAGGAGGGCGATGATGGCGAGCACCTTTATGTAATCATCGAAGGAAAGCTAAAGCTCGGAACATCTAGCGGAGACGGTCGCGAAAATCTGCTTTCGATCCTCGGTCCAGGCGAAATGTTTGGCGAACTTTCACTTTTTGATCCAGGCCCACGTACTTCAACGGCAACTGCAGTAACCGATGCCAAGTTGCATTCGCTCAGCCACGAGAAAGTTATTCCTTGGCTAAAGCAGAACCCAGAAGTTTCACTTCAATTGCTTGCTCGTTTATCCCAGCGTCTACGTCGCACCAACGAAGCAGTCGGCGATCTAGTTTTCTCTGATGTTCCAGGGCGCGTTGCAAAAGCTCTTATCGATCTTGGCGATCGCTTTGGAAAAACAACGGCAGAAGGTTTGCTCGTTAACCACGATTTAACTCAGGAAGAACTTGCCCAACTTGTTGGCGCATCGCGCGAAACAGTAAATAAGGCGCTGGCCGACTTTGCTGGTCGCGGTTGGTTAAAGCTTGATGGTCGCTCAGTGCTAATTACTGATGTCGAGCGTTTAAGTAAACGTTCTCGTTAGTTAGGCAACTTCAACGGTGAGTTCAACCTCAACCGGTGAATTTAAAGGAAGTTCTGCAACGCCAAGTGCGCTACGTGCGGCGACGCCGGCTTCTCCCCAGATATGCATAAATAACTCTGATGCTCCGTTGGCAACAAATGGCTGACTAACAAAACCAGGTGCGCCATTTACATAACAAACGATTCGAACAACTTTGACGATTGAATCAACTGGAGCAACTAGTTCTACAGCTGCGAGAGCGTTGATGGCGCAGATTTCTGCAAGTTCTTTAGCGCGCTCTTGGGTAATTTCAGCGCCAACTTTTCCAGTATCTGCCATTGCGCCATCTACTAGCGGCAACTGGCCAGCTGTGAAGACGATATTTCCGGTGCGCGCAGCAGGAACATATGCAGCAACTGGCTTTGCGGCAACAGGAAGAGTTAAACCTTTTTCTGCTAACTTGGCGCGAACATCAACTGACATAACTACTTAACCTCTCGCTTCATGTAAGCAACGAGTTGTTCGCCGCCTGGTGCTGGAATAACGGTTACGAGTTCCCAACCATCAGAACCCCAAGTATCAAGAATTTGCTTTGTTGCATGTGACAAAAGTGGAACTGTTGCATATTCGAATTTCATTAATTTCCTCCGGCTAGCGCTGCTTTAACGAGTGATGAAACCATTGAACCATCTGCCTTACCTGCAATTTGTGGCTTGATCGCGCCCATGACTTTGCCCATATCGGCAGGTCCTGCTGCGCCAGTTGATGCAATTGCTGCAGAAATTAACTTCTTGACATCATCTTCAGAAAGTTGTGCAGGCAAATACTTAGCGATTACTTCGCCTTCTGCTTTTTCTTCGGCAGCTTTTTCTGGGCGATTTCCTTTTGCAAACTCTTCGGCGGCTTCACGGCGCTTCTTTGCTTCGCGCGATAGAACGGCGATGATCTCGTCTTCACTTAGCGTGCGCGCTTCTTTGCCAGAAACTTCTTCGTTGGTGATCGCAGTCAAAACCATGCGGATCGTGCCTGATACAACTTTGTCGCTGCTGCGAATCGCCTCAGTGAGGTCGTTCTTAAGCGTCTCTTTGAGTCCCACGAGTTTGATACTCCAAGTCCTTGAATTTAATTACCTCGGTGTATCTTCTCATGCAATGAGTTATCAACTTCGCCAGGCTGAGATTCCGATCCTGCCCGCAGGCCACGCACCTATCCGAGTACTTCACTTCTCGGACCTGCACTTAACCCCTGCCCGCAAAACCGAGATCGCTGATATCAAATCATTTATCGACCTCTCCCCTGATCTCGTTATCTCCACCGGTGATTTCTTAGCTCATATGCAGGCGGTGCCAGTGGCGCTCGATGCTTTGGATGCGCTCTTAGATTTACCTGGTCTCTTTGTATTCGGTTCCAACGATTATTACGCTCCAAAACCAAAGAATCCGCTTAAGTATTTACTTCCCGATCACGGAAAACGAATCCACGGTGAAGATCTTCCTTGGCCAGATTTGGATAAAGGGCTGCAAGCACGCGGGTGGATAAATTTAAATCGCTCTCGCGCAACAATTAAAATTAAAGATACAACTATCGAAACTCGCGGCACCGATGATGCCCACCTTGAATTTGATGACTATTCACTTGTTGCTGGAAAACCTGGGCCATGTGACATTGCGATCGGCGTTACACATGCACCTTATTTAAGAATTCTGGAAGGTATGGCTAAAGATGGCTTGGATGCGATCTTTGCGGGGCACACACATGGCGGACAAGTTAGATTGCCGATGCCTGGTGGTTCACGTGCGCTAACAACTAATTGTGATCTACCAACTTGGCGTGCACGCGGTTTAACTAAATTCGGTAACGAGCCTTACCTACATGTTTCAGCAGGAATGGGGACAAGCCCGTTTGCAAGAATTCGTGTTGCTAGTCCGCCAGAAGTAAGTT
>JAIYCF010000094.1 GCA_027488165.1 Streptomycetaceae bacterium | reverse complement strand
CCTTGGCGGTTAAAGGTAGGGCGCCTAAGACGGGTTATGAGCGATCACAATTTGGGCCGGCTTGGTCTGATGTTGATCGCAACGGATGCGATACCCGCAATGACATCTTGTATCGCGATCTAACTTCGATAGTTTACAAAGATGGCACAAAAGAGTGCGTAGTTCTCTCTGGAATTCTGATCGATCCATATTCGGGGGAGAAGATCAGATTTGAACGCGGTGCTCGCTCCAGTATGGAAGTTCAGATCGATCACATTGTGGCGCTATCGAATGCTTGGCAGACCGGCGCCTTCAAGTTGAGTTACGAAAAACGTCGCGAATTTGCCAATGATCCGATGAATTTGTTGGCAGTTAAGGGACGCTTGAATTCGCAGAAGGGCGATGGCGATGCGGCAACCTGGCTTCCGCCACTTAAGAGTGTTCGCTGCGCTTATGTTTCACAGCAGATAGTCGTTAAAGCTAAGTATGGACTTTGGGTAACTGCACCCGAGAAAGCAGCAATGCTTTCACTACTTGCCAAATGCCCCGGGTTTAAAGCGCCAACAAATTAAATTGGGTTATTTGTGGCCATCTGTGTAACGCTTATATGAGGCGTTAATTTCTAGCTCTGCCTCATCGTGGCCAACCCACTCGCCACCTTGTACAGATTTGCCTGGTTCTAGGGTTTTGTAGACTTCAAAGAAGTGTTTGATTTCAGAGAGTTCATAAGCTGGAACATCGTTTAGATCTTGTAGGTAGGACTTACGAACATCGCCAGCAGCAACACAAAGCAATTTGTCATCTCCGCCTGCTTCATCAGTCATGTTTAGCATTCCGATTACGCGACATGAAACAACGCAGCCTGGAAAAGTTGGCTCATCAAGCATTACCAAAGCATCAAGCGGGTCGCCATCTTGCGACAGAGTGTTCTTTACGTAGCCGTAGTCATATGGATAACGAGTTGATGTAAAGAGCATGCGGTCTAAGCGAATCTCACCGGTGACGTGATCAACCTCGTACTTATTTCGAGATCCCGCGGGGATTTCAATGATTACATCAAAGATCATAATTGCCGCTCTCGTTAGGTTATTAAATTAAAAATGAAAAACTTGGGGTGAGCGACGGGGCTCGAACCCGCGACATCTCGGACCACAACCGAGTGCTCTACCAGCTGAGCTACGCCCACCATGTGCTGATTGAATGCTTATCTTACCCGCTAACTAGTCTTGCTCGTTCCCTGAAGCAGCCGGAATGAAGAGCGTTGAGCGGTAATAAGCCAGTTCCGCAATCGAATCTTGGATATCTCCGAGCGCGCGATGGTTGCCCGTTTTGGCTGGGGCTGCGAAATAGGTCTTGGGATACCAACGCCTTGCCAACTCTTTAATCGATGAAACATCGACGGTTCGGTAGTGCAGGTATTCATTAAGACGGGGCATATCGCGGGCGATGAAGTTGCGATCGACGCTAACTGAATTTCCTGCCAGTGGCGATTTACCTGCAACCGTCCCAGCAGATTCGAGGTATTTAATAATCGCATCCTCGGCTTGGCTTGCAGTTACCCCATTTGGAATTTCAGTAATCAAACCTGAAGTTGTGTGCATTTGCGTTACATACTCGTTCATTCCCGCCAACTTTTCAGGAGTGGTTGCAATCACCAGATCAACTCCGTCACCAATGACATTGAGGTCAGAATCGGTGACCAAGACGGCGATTTCGACAAGGGCATCAGATGCCAAGTCGAGTCCGGTCATCTCGCAGTCGATCCAGATGAGGTGGGGCAGTGGAGTAGTCATGTGCGCCTGGCTGGAATCGAACCAGCGACAACTCGCTTAGAAGGCGAGTGCTCTATCCGACTGAGCTACAGGCGCCTGCAGAGGTCGTTAGTTAATTGTACCGATATCAACCACTAAGGTTTTCTCCATGGCTGAGTTCATTTACACGATGAAAAAGGCGCGCAAAGCGCATGGTGACAAGGTAATTCTTGATGATGTGACCTTGATGTTTTATCCCGGAGCAAAGATCGGCGTGGTTGGCCCTAACGGTGCCGGTAAATCAACGGTCTTGCAGATCATGGCTGGCTTACAACAGCCTTCAAACGGTGAGGCATATCTGACACCTGGTTACACAGTCGGAATCTTGATGCAGGAACCAATTTTAAATGAAGAGAAAAATGTAATTGATAACGTAAAAGAAGGCGTTGCTGAAACAGTTGCAATGCTCGATCGCTTCAACGCAATCAGCGATGAAATGTCACAGCCCGATGCCGATTACGACAAGTTGCTCGCTGAAATGGGCGACCTCCAAGAAAAGCTTGATCACCGAAATGCTTGGGAACTCGATTCACAACTTGAGCAAGCCATGGATGCACTTCGCTGCCCACCCCCTGATGCCGATGTAAAGGTTTTATCTGGCGGAGAAAAACGCCGCGTTGCACTTTGCAAGTTGCTCCTTGAAGCCCCAGATCTTTTACTTCTCGATGAGCCAACAAACCACCTTGATGCCGAATCAGTACTTTGGCTCGAACAACATTTAAATAAATACCCTGGTGCAGTCGTTGCGATTACGCACGATCGTTACTTCCTCGACAACGTTGCGCAATGGATCCTCGAACTCGATCGCGGTCGCGCTTATCCATATGAAGGTAACTACTCAACTTACTTGGATACGAAGGCAACTCGTCTAAAGATTGAAGGCCAGAAAGATGCCAAGCGCGCAAAACGTCTAACTGAAGAACTCGAATGGGTTCGCCAGAATGCAAAAGGCCGCCAAGTTAAATCAAAGGCGCGTCTGGCACGTTACGAAGAAATGGCGGCAGAGGCCGACAAGATGCGTAAGTTGGATTTTGATGAAATTCAGATTCCACCTGGGCCACGTCTTGGAAACGTTGTTGTTGAAGTAGAGAACTTAGTAAAGGGATTTGGCGATCGCATCCTGATCGATAACCTCTCATTTACCTTGCCACGTAACGGAATCGTTGGAGTTATTGGGCCTAACGGTGCCGGTAAGACGACGCTCTTTAAAACAATTCTCGGCCTTGAAAAAGCAGATTCTGGTTCGGTAAAGATCGGCGAAACTGTAAAAATTGCTTACGTTGATCAGTCACGTGGCGGCATCGATGGCTCTAAATCTCTTTGGGAAGTTGTCTCTGATGGATTGGATTTCATTAAAGTCGGCCAAGTAGAAATGCCATCTCGCGCATATGTTTCAGCCTTTGGATTTAAAGGTCCAGATCAACAGAAGAAAGCCGGCGTACTTTCAGGCGGAGAACGTAACCGCTTGAACTTGGCACTTACTTTGAAGCAAGGTGGAAATTTACTTCTTCTCGATGAGCCAACAAACGATCTTGATGTGGAAACCCTAGGGTCTCTTGAAAATGCTCTTCTGGAATTTCCGGGTTGCGCTGTTGTTATCTCTCACGATCGTTGGTTCCTAGACCGTGTAGCAACACACATCTTGGCTTATGAAGGCGAATCAAATTGGTTCTGGTTTGAAGGAAACTTCGAATCCTATGAAGAAAATAAGATCTCTCGCCTTGGCGCAGATGCATCACGTCCGCATCGCGCTACTTACCGAAAGCTCACCCGCTAATGAAGTACACGAATAAGCAATTTGTTCGCTGGGATGACCTTGATGCATTTGGTCATGTCAATAACGCAAAATATTTAACTTTTGCGCAAGAGGCTCGCTTCTTATGGTCAACCGAGGAATTCTCAACTGCGATGCGCGAATCTTCGCTAATCGAAATGGTTGTAGCGCGCGCTGAAGTAGATTTCATCGAACCAATTTATGACGGCGGACGTTTTGTTGATGTAGAGATCTCCGTTGAGAAAATCGGTAATACCTCTTTTGTACTTCTGTATACGATCTCTGACGGCGGCAAAGTTTTCGCAAAGCTGAAGACAGTACAAGTTGCTGTCTCGATGGAGACGAAGAAATCCCGCCCATTAACCGATGCTGAACGCGAATTCCTAACGCGATACATAGAGAGTAGTTAATGTCTGCTCCATCACGCCGAATCCATCCGGGGTGGATTGCAGTAGCGGTTACCTTTGCAACACTTATGGCGACTGCTGGTTTTCGATCAGCTCCCTCAGTTCTAATAGTCCCATTGGAAGATGCTTTTGGGTGGTCGCGCTCTGATATTTCGCTTGCGGTAGCAATTAACGTTCTTCTATTCGGCTTAGTTGCCCCATTTGCTGCTGCGCTGATGGAAAAGTTCGGAATTCGCAAAGTTGTGATGTCCGCACTCACGACAGTTTCTATTGGTGCGTTTTTAACAATCTTTATCCAAGCCCCGTGGCAGTTGATTGCAACTTGGGGAGTAATCGTTGGTGTTGGCACCGGATCAATGGCCTTGGTCTTTGCGGCAACTGTTGCTAATCGTTGGTTTGTGGAAAAGCGCGGAATCGTCACCGGGCTTTTAACTGCTGCAACTGCAACCGGCCAACTTATTTTCTTGCCTGGACTCTCACATTTAGCTCTCACCTATGGCTGGAAATCAGTATCAATAACCGTTGCATCCTGTTCGCTGGCAGTAGTTCCGTTCATCTATCTATTTCTACGTGAGAAGCCAGCAGATCTCGGTTTGCTTCCATATGGCGCTCCTGCTGATTGGCAAGCACCAGCAGTAAGCGAGTTAAGTGCTGGTGCACTCGCCATTGATACTCTGAAGCAATCTTCAAAGAATAGAGATTTTTGGTTTCTCTTTGGTTCGTTCTTTGTCTGTGGTTTATCAACTAGCGGATTAATTGGCACGCACTTTATTCCTGCTGCTCATGATCATGGAATGCCAACAACGCTCGCCGCATCTTTATTGGCGATGGTTGGTGTTTTTGACGTAATCGGAACACTCTGCAGTGGTTGGCTTACAGATAGATACGATCCAAGAAAGCTTCTCTTCTTCTACTACGGATTGCGTGGACTTTCTTTATTCCTACTGCCATCAATTCTCTTTAGCACCATCCACCCTTCAACACTTGTTTTTGTGATCTTCTACGGACTTGATTGGGTAGCAACAGTTCCGCCAACGATCATGCTCTGTCGCGCAGTACTTGGGCCTTCGCGCGCGAGTGTCGTATATGGCTGGGTCTTTGCCGCACATCAGATAGGAGGAGCGGTTGCAGCCTTTGGTGCGGCAATATTGCGCGTACAAATTGGTGATTACGCGGTTGCTTTCTACATAAGTGGCGCGATGTGCATCATCACCGCCTACTTTGTTTTGCAGATCGCTAAAGGCGTCGACGATAAGGTCTTGCGAACATGACAACTTTCTACGAAGAAGTCGGGGGAGAACCCTTCTTCAATGATTTTGTTTCTCAGTTCTATGCTCGTGTTGCAACTGACCCAATTCTGCGTCCCATGTATCCAGAGAAAGATATGCATGGAGCAGCACTGCGTTTAAAAATGTTCCTCGAACAATATTGGGGCGGGCCAACCACTTATTCTGAAGAACGCGGTCACCCAAGGTTGCGGATGCGCCATGCAGGTTTTCATATTGATCTAGCAGCGCGTGATGCTTGGCTTAAATGCGCGATGGGAGCGCTAGATGGTATGGAGATGTCGGATGCAAACCGAACTCAGTTACGTGAATATTTAGAGATGGCAGCGCACGGAATGGTTAATGCTTCTGAGACGCATTTCCAATAACTAAAATTTCACCGTTACGTACATACCAAAGCACGCCTTTTTTATCGCGAATAGTTGTGATGCGCAGGCCAACTTTCTCGACAACGCCTTCGATTTCTAAAGTCGAGATCTGGTCACCAACTCCGTATTGATCCTCGATCAACATAAAGATTCCTGACAAGATATCGCGCACTAAAGTTTGTGCACCAAGACCAATGGCAACGCCAATAACACCGGCTGATGCAATTACTGGACCTAAGTTGAAGCCGAATTCACCCAAGATCATGGCGATCGCGATAATCCAGATTCCAGCTTTGAGAATTGATGTAAGAACTGAGCCAGTTGTTCGAGCCCGCTCAGCCTGACGTTTTGCAAAACCTGGACCCGGCTTTAGATCGGCGGTTGCGAGTTTGTTGACTGCGCGTTCGATCGCACGGCGACCGATGCTCTGGGCGATCCAAGCCGCCACCAGGACGCTAAATACGCGAAGCGGGGCGCCGCTAAGCCATTCCAAGATATTGCGGGTCTGCTCGCTCATGAACCAAACTCTAACTAATTCTTTACCTAAAATTGACCTACAAATACCCCGATCCGCGCGAAATTAGTGCAAGATAAACCAATCGGCGCGAGCCACGCGCCTGAAGTAACCGGGGTTGCTATGTCTCGTTCGCTAGTTCTAAACGCCACCTATGAACCACTAGGTGTTGTTACAGAACGCCGTGCGCTGCTCTTAGTTCTTAATTCTCGCGCAACAATGGTTGAAGCATCCGGAAGCATCTTGCATTTCTCGCAAGGTCAGATCGAACTCCCATCTGTTATTCGCTTAAACAAATTTGTAAAGATTCCTTATCGCCATGCTGTGCCTCTTTCGCGTCGCGCAATATTTGCGCGCGATGGTGGACGCTGTGTTTACTGCAGCGCACCTGCAACTTCGATTGATCACGTGATTCCACGTTCTCGCGGCGGCGGACATAACTGGGAAAATGTTGTCTCTGCCTGCCACAAGTGCAATCACCTGAAGGCTGATAAACCGCTGAAAGAATTAGGTTGGAGACTTCGCTCACTTCCACGCGAACCAGTTGGCGCTGCCTGGAGAATTCTTGGCACAGGTCGCACAGATACACGTTGGCTGCCATACCTTGCGCCATTTGGCGTGGCAGCAGCGACCGCTTAATTCGCTTAGACTTACGCCTATGATGATTCATCTTGCATCCACAATTAATTTCTTGAATTTAGATAACCAAGAAGATGGCACAGTAGCTGGCGAAGGCTTAAGCGCGATCGAAACCTTTACTTACTTCTTCGCTGCTCCAACTGTGCTCTTCATATTGATTTCAGTCATCACTTACGCAATGACTGGCGATCGCAAGAAGTCAAAGAGTTCAGATTCAGCAATAACCTCTATCGAGTAGCGTCGACAGCGCGCGCCTTAAGCGCACGAGTCATTGCATCGCGTCCTTCAGTCACTAAGCGGCGCAGAGCATTCGAAGCATCTTTTCCAGTTACATCGAGCCAATGCTGTGCCTTAGTGACCGTTGCTTCGCTAATTGCCCAAGTTGGGAAAGTCAGCGTCGCAGTTGTCTCGGCGATCTCAAAGCCCTTGGTCTCCCAAACCTTCAAGATGGAATCAAAGTATTGATCTACGAAACCTTCAAGTAGTTCCCAGTGGATGTTCTCGTTAAAGCCACGGCACTTATATGAGTGGATGGTGTTGCTTAGGTCATCGGTAGTTACCGATTTAAATGCTGCAACCTTCGCCTCTTTTGTAGGGATCGCAGCGTGCGCATAGGCAACATATTGCTTACCGTGTGCAGTCTTATCGCGATCTCCTTCAGCAGCAATCTCTGTTGGGCCAAATACTCCACGCTTTACACCGCAAAGGAATAAGTACCAGCGAAGTTCCGCATCAACAGTTAATCCATTGACCGAACCATCAAGCATCGCCTTTAGGCGATCGAACTGTGCAGGTGTAACGGCATTGTTTGCAAATGCGCGAGCATATTGAAGTTGGCTATCGCTACCTGGCTTGGCGCCATCTAGTAACGCTTCAACAGCGTTCGCAACTGCAAGACGAACTGCCTCACGATTCTTTGGTGCTACATATGCCCAGATCGCAGTATCGATCTGCATAAATGTCGCAGTGATCATCGAAATATCTGATTCACCCTTAAGCGCATTCAACGCGATAGTGATGTAGTCACTTGCGGCTAATTCGCCATCACGAGTTGAATCCCAAAGTGATGCCCAAATAAGTCCACGAGCTAACGAATCATCGAGATTTCCTAGGTACTTCTTCATCGTTTCAACGGAACGCTCGTCAAAGCGCAGCTTTGCATATGTTTGATCGTGGTCGTTGATTAGAAGTAAATCAGCAGATTTCTTGCCGGCGAGCTCCTTAATCTCTGTTAGTTCGCCTGCAATATCAACTTCAATGCTTTCGCGGCGCACAAGTGCATCACCCTTTACATCAAAGAGACCAACGTATAAACGGTGTGGGCGAAGTTCCTTTGAGCCTGCTGGCAGTGGAGGTACTTCTTGCTTTACTGACACTGATGCGTAATTGTCGCCATCTAGTTTGATTACTGGGCGAAGCGTGTTTACACCCGCAGTGCGAAGCCAGGTATTGACCCAAGATGTTAAATCTTTTCCGCAAGCAGCTTCGAGCTCGCTGATTAGATCACTTAGCTCGGTGTTCTTGTAAGCATGCTTTGCAAAGTACTTACGCAAGCCAGCGATGAAGTTATCGCGACCAACATGTGCCACTAGCTGCTGTAATACGGATGCACCTTTGGCATATGAAATACCGTCAAAGTTGGTGCGAACCGCATCGAGATCTTCCATCTCAACTGCGATTGGGTGGGTAGATGTCATCTGATCTACGCGGTAAGCCCAGTTCTTGCGGACGGAGTTAAATTCAGTCCAGGCATTTGTGTACTTTGTTGATTCGCTGACAGATAAGTAAGAAGCCCACTCAGCAAATGACTCGTTTAACCAAAGATCCTGCCACCACTTCATGGTGACTAAGTCGCCGAACCACATATGTGCCATCTCATGATGGATTGTTGTGGCGCGGCTGATGTAGTTGCGTTCTGTGACTTTGCTGCGGAAGATCAGAACATCTTCATGGAAAGTTACGCAGCCAACGTTTTCCATGGCGCCCCAGTTGTATTCAGCAACTGCAATTTGGTCGTACTTACCGAATGGGTAAGCCAGACCGAAAGTCTTTTCAAAGTAAGCAAAGCCTTGCTTGGTAACTTCGAAGATGTTTTCAGCATCCACATGCTGGAAGAAAGATTTACGTGCATAGATACCTAGAGGGATTGTCTTCTCACCCTTGTATTCATCATGAACAGATTTGTAGGCACCGGCAACGATCGCTGTGACGTAGGTGGAAATTACCTGAGAGGTCGCAAATTGAATGTGCTTGCGATCGCCATCAATATCCTTAGTTGATTCGATGCCATAGTTCGAAATTACTTCCCAGTGCTTCGGAGTAATCGTGCTAATCGTGAAAGTTGCCTTCTGGTCAGGTTGATCAAAGCAGGCATACATACGACGCGCATCGCCAGTTTCGAACTGGGTATAGAGGTAGACCTCGTTATCGGCTGGGTCTACGAAACGGTGCAGACCTTCACCGGAGTTTGAGTAGATACCTTCATGTTCAATTTCGAGTACGTTTTCAGCAGCAAGTGCAGGCAAGAAAACAGTTTCACCATCGAACTTTGGATCAAAGTCTGCTCCATTTAGCTTCGCGCTAATTACGCGCTTACCAACGCAATCGATAAATGTTGTCGCACCAGGTTTTAACCCTGCAAAGTTAACGGTTGTCTTGACCAAGAATGTCTCGGCACCTGTAGTTAGATCAAGATCGATTTTGTAACTAGAGACCTTGATAACTTCAGAACGCTGGGCTGCTTCAATCTGCGTGATATTTGTGCCTGACACGGAAACTCCTTTAGATGCTTAACGGACCGTTTTGCTCTCGTAAGTCTAATCATGAAAGAGTTGTGCTGTGGAGCCAGTTACCAATCGAAGTTATCGCTTACGCGGCGTGAGGATCACCCCTGCCCAGCAAGTTGCGCGCGAAACTTTGTGGGCCAAATTCGGTATCGAGTTCCAAGAGTCTTTATTGGATCTATCTACCTCTTTCGCAAAAACCCAACCCGTAGTAATGGAAATTGGTTACGGCATGGGGGAGGCCACGTGGCAGATAGCGCAAGCTAATCCGAGCGTTAATTACTTAGGCGTTGAAGTTCATATGCCAGGCGTTGGAAAGCTAATGGCAAAGCTAAATGAATTTGAATTAACAAATGTGAAGTTGATCGAACGCGATGTCTTTGAAGTTTTTCATTTCATGATCGCTGACGGAGTCCTAGAAGGCGTGCATCTCTATTTCCCCGATCCATGGCCCAAGAAGCGCCACTTTAAACGGCGCATAGTTAACCAACGCTTTATTGCCGAGGTGGCTACGAAGTTAAAGTCAGGCGGGTACTTACATATCGCAACTGATTGGGTTCCTTATGCCGAATGGATTAATGAGCAATTCAATGAGACTACGTTATTTACTGGGGGAGTCATCGATCGACCTGAATCTCGCCCGTTAACTCGTTTTGAGGGACAAGGCATTACTAAAGATCACGCAGTAAATGACTTTATGTATTACAAGAAGTAAGAGCTAAATCTCGCCAGTTTCTTCAAATTTCGCAATCTTATTAATCCGGCGAATATGGCGTTCGTCGTTGCTAAAGGGCGTTGCGATAAAAGCGTCAATGATCGCTTTGCAATCTTCGATTGAGTGCATTCGGCCGCCAACTGAAACCACATTGGCGTTGTTATGTTCTTTCCCTAACTTCGCGGTTTCAAGACTCCATGCCAGAACCGCACGGATGCCCTTAACTTTATTTGCAGCGATTTGTTCGCCATTGCCAGATCCACCAATAACAATTCCAAGTGATGTTGCATCTTTAGCTACCGCTTGTGCCGCGGGAATACAGAAATCCGGATAGTCATCTATGGCATCGTATTCATAGGGCCCATGATCTGTAACGTCATGACCGTTGTTGACTAAGTGAGCAAGAAGTTCGTTCTTCAACTCGAGACCGGCGTGATCGCTGCCAATGTGTAAACGCATAAGCGAAGTCTCTCACGCGGTTAATTGATTCTTGATTAGCAACTCAAATCCAAAGAAAAACCCGCCGCGAAGGAGAATTCGCGACGGGTATTTCCTACCTTAGGAGTGGATATGAAGTTGTTACTTCAACGCTTTCAATAACTACGCTGAAGGTGTTGCTGATGGCGCAGGAATTTTTGGAGCAGCCCCCATGCCGCTCTTTCCTGGTCCACCATGACCTCGGCCGCGCTTATCTTCCTTACCGCCCATTCCTGGACCACGCTTTCCACCGACTTGATCAACTTCGGCAGTTACATGTGCGGTAAGACCGGCCTTGAGTGATGTTGCTTGAGTTGCAGTCATCTTTCCTGCTGTAACAGCAGCATCGATGCGCTTGGTTGCTTCAGCAACAAGAACAGAAATTAAATCTGCTCGCTTTGCACCAGCAATTGCACCAAGTGATTCACCTGCTGCAATGCGAGAACGAATAGTTGCTGTATCTACACCAATTGTTTTCGAGATAAGCGTTTCAGCTTCGGCGCGGTCCTCCCCAAGTAGACCTCGTCCTTTATCTCGTCCCTTACCTGGACCATCAAATCCACGTACGGGTGCAGCTGCAGCAAATGCAGCCTTAATTGCATCTGCCTGGGCTTGTGTGATTGTTCCCTTAGTTACTAGTGCAGAAAGGACTGAAGCAACTGCTTCTTCTGCTCCACCAGTTTTTGCTATTGGATTAGCAACACCGGTTGCAGATGTGCGCGTTACCTTGGTTGAAACAACCTTGGTCTTCGTTGTCGCCTGTGCGATACCGAGGCTGCCTACTGTTAGAGCAACTGTCGTTACCGCAATAGCGATTACGTTTTTCTTTGATGACATTTGCATGTCCACCTTTCATCCGTTTTGCACTTTGCCGAAAACCCTCGTAATCGACTAGTCGTAGATAACTCCTGATTACTCAAAAAACTACCCTTAGATCCTGTGAGACGCGTGGGAGTTTTTTGAACGTAAAGCAGGCGTGCAAGCGGGGATCCACCCATTACTTCAAAGAGAAATCTCAGGGAAAGCCCCCTTCGCCAGCGTTCGGCAGAAGTTCACACTTTTCTGTAACCAATTCGTCGCAGTGGGCCTGGAGGTTCCATGAATCGCACACGGATATCAGTAATTCTCACAATCACAATCTCTGTCGCTACAACGCTTTCAATACTTTCAGCGCCGATATCTAACGCGGCAACGAAACCAAAAGCAGCTGGAAGAACTTCAACAACAATCCCAAATACGATTTTGAATGGCAAAGGTGCGCCGTTAAGTAAGACCGGCATAGATGGTGATTTTTATATTGATACTCGGAGCCTCTTAATTTATGGCCCAAAGAAAAGTGGAAAGTGGCCGCTACCGCAGAATCTGCAAGGTCCAGTTGGAGCAAATGGTGTTGATGGAAAAAACGGAAGTGAAGGAAAGACAGTTTCAACGGCATCAACTGTTGCAGGACCAACTGGTGCACAAGGTTTACAAGGAGAGAAAGGCGAGAAGGGAGATAAAGGTGATGCAGGTTCACCTGGCGCAACCGGTTCTGCCGGACCAGCTGGTGCTACAGGTGCAACTGGACCACAAGGACCATCAGGCGGTGGAGGCGGAGGAACTCCTGGTGCTACAGGTGCAACCGGCGCTACGGGAGCAACGGGACCAACTGGTGCGAAAGGTGAAACCGGAACTGCAGGAATTGATGGCGCTGCAGGTTTGAAAGGCGAAACAGGAACAGTCGGTGCTACCGGGCCATCAAATGTTTATGTAAACGCACTACCTACTTGGACTTTAAGCACGGCAACAAAAAGATCATTTTCTGTAAGTGGAATGACACCTAAATTTATTGCTGGAAAATCTTATATTTACACAATTTATGTATATGGCGTTAGCGACGCTAATGCCGCTGCCTTTTCCTTGGAAGTTCTACATGAAGATAACTCTGCTGCGAATTTTAATTATTCAATCGGATTTTCAAATGGACTTGAACTAGATCCAAAAATGTATAGATACTTTTTCACTATTACGGGAACTTTTTCACCAGTATCGACTGATTCGGGAATAGCAATTAAGGTAATTGACGACATGGGAGCAACGTCTACTCGGCCGCTGCTACTAAGTGGTCGAATGTACTCAACCATGGTCGGCTCAATCGGAGCCTTATGAGAAATGCTTGGAGCGGGTGACCGGGATCGAACCGGCATGGCCAGCTTGGAAGGCTGGGGCTCTACCATTGAGCTACACCCGCAGGGT
>JAIYCF010000077.1 GCA_027488165.1 Streptomycetaceae bacterium | reverse complement strand
TGCGACCAACTGTGCGATTTGGTGAAACTAAAACTAAGCGATAGTATTGGCGAAGTGTTTGGGGATGTAGCACAGAAAGTTCTGCCGCAACCGAGATGACGTACAGCCCTGCTTCATCATCCGGTTGTTGGCTATCTAAATCCTTTGCAGATTTATCTTTATCGCTCATTGCAACGCCTTAGTGTTAAATTCTTTACGGATATCATTATCCGACATCGCTTCAGCATATTTTTTAAGTGCTTCAAGTGCGGCACCTTCAACGCGTTGTGGCACTTGCACTTCGATGGTTACAAGTAAATCTCCAACGGTTGTTCCCTTGGTGATTCCGCGACCTTTGACGCGTAGAACACGACCGTTAGAAGTTCCTGGTGCGATGCGTAAAGTAACTTCATCACCTGCAAGGGTTGGCACTTTAATATCTCCGCCAAGAGTTGCTTCGGTAAAGGTAACTGGAACAGTTATTGCAATGTTCTCGCCTTTACGTGAAAAAACAGCGTGGGGCTTTACGTGTAGCAAGATAAAGAGATCACCGGGACCTGCTTCACCTTTTGAACCTTTGCCTTTAACGCGAATCTTCGCGCCATCATTTACGCCGGCAGGAACACGTGCTGAAATATTTTGTGACGGTCCGCCGTCTGCAGATAAGCGAAGTTCTAGTGTTGTTCCAAATGCAGCTTCTTTAAAGGTAATAGTTGCTTCGGTTTGTAAATCTTGTCCTTTGCGTGGGCCGCGACGACCACCGCCACCGAATAGATTTGCAAAGATATCTTGTGGGTTTCCACCACCGAAGATGTCGGAGAAATCTCCGCCTTGGAAATTCTGTCCACCTTGTGGAGCACGAAAGCCTCCACGTTCGAACATGTCGCGCGCTTGATCGTATTCAGCGCGCTTTTTTCCATCAGACAAGATGTCGTATGCCTCAGATACAGCTTTAAATTTCTCTTCCATTGCGGTATCGCCCTTAGTTTTATCAGGGTGAAGTTCGCGCGCTAAAGAACGGTATTTCTTTTTGATCTCATCGGGGCTGGCAGATTTGCCAACGCCCAAAATCTTGTAGAAATCCTTTTCGTAAAGGTCTTTAGCGGCCATGGAAAGTGTTTACTCCGCGGTCGTTTCGGCTGGATCGGTAACTGCAACGCGAGCTGGGCGCAGGATACGTTCTTTATATTTATATCCTGGCTGCAAAATCTTTGAAGCAGTTGGCACCTTTACATCAGCACTTGTGTCATGCAGAAGTGCTTCATGGATTTGTGGGTCAAATTCATCGCCTTCGGTACCGTACTTTTCTAAACCAAGTCGAGTTGTTACGGCAGAGATTTGATCTGCAACAGATTTAAATCCACCAGTTAACTCACCGTGTTCAGTGGCGCGCGTAATGTCATCGAGAGTTGCAAGAAGTTCAGTTAAAACTCCACCAATTGCTAACTCGTGAGCAAGTGAACGATCGCGTTCTACGCGTTTGCGATAGTTGGCGTATTCGGCCTGAAGTCGTTGTAAATCAGCGGTGAGCGCTGCCACCGGATCAGTTTCCTGAACCGGGGCAGCCTCCACTGCTTCAACTACATCTTCAACAGTCTCAACAACTTGTTCAGTTGTTTGTTCTGTCATGTTTATGCCTTGCCTTCGTCAACTACCTCTGCGTCTTCAACACCGTCTTCAGTTGCTGCGCCATCTCCGGCTGCTGCACCTGCTGCGGCATACATCGCTGCGCCAAGTGCTTGGCTAAGCGTTGCAACCTTTTCGGTGTTTGACTTGATTGATTCGAAGTTAGCGCCGCCGAGTGCAGTCTTAAGTTCAGCAAGAGCTGCTTCAACTTCAGTCTTCTTCTCAGCTGCTTCACCTTCTGAAAGTTTTTCTGCATTATCTGCGATGAACTTTTCAGTCTGGTAGACGAGTGAGTCTCCGTTGTTGCGGATCTCTGCTTCTTCCTTACGTTGCTTATCTTCAGCAGCGTGGGCTTCTGCATCTGCCATCATGCGATCGATCTCTTCCTTAGAAAGAGCAGATCCACCGCTGATTGTGACTGATTGTTCTTTGCCAGTTGCGAGATCTTTAGCAGATACGTGAACGATTCCGTTTGCGTCAATGTCGAAGGTAACTTCAACTTGTGGAACTCCGCGTGGAGCTGGTGCGATTCCGGTTAGTTCGAACATGCCTAGCTTCTTGTTGTAAGCAGCCATTTCACGCTCGCCCTGGTAAACCTGAATCTGAACAGCTGGCTGATTGTCATCAGCAGTTGTAAAGATTTCGCTGCGCTTTGTAGGGATAGTTGTGTTGCGCTCGATCATCTTGGTCATAACGCCGCCCTTGGTTTCAATACCAAGTGTTAGTGGTGTTACATCGAGAAGGAGAACATCCTTAACTTCACCCTTAAGAACACCCGCTTGAAGTGATGCACCAACTGCAACTACCTCATCAGGATTTACGCCCTTATTTGGCTCTTTTCCGCCAGTTAGATCGCGAACTAGATCAACGACCGCTGGCATACGAGTTGAACCGCCAACAAGTACAACGCTCTTGATGTTACCGATTGCGATTCCAGAGTCCTTAAGAACTTGCTGGAATGGCTTCTTGCAACGTTCTAGAAGTGGCGCTGTAAGTGTTTGGAATTGTGCGCGGGTAATTGTCTCGTCAAGGAAGAGTGGATTCTTCTCTGCATCAACAGTGATGTAAGGCAAGTTAACTGAAGCTTGCTGTGATGATGAGAGCTCGATCTTTGCCTTTTCAGCAGCTTCACGAACACGTTGCATCGCCATCTTGTCTTTAGTTAAATCAATTCCGTTCTTTGAACCGAATGTTTGAACTAGGTAGTCAACGAGTGCTTGATCCCAGTCATCTCCACCAAGGTGGTTATCACCAGCGGTTGCTTTTACTTCAACAACACCGTCGCCGATTTCAAGTAGTGAAACGTCGAATGTTCCGCCACCAAGGTCGAATACGAGAATTGTTTGTTCTTGATCTGCTTTATCAAGACCGTATGCGAGCGCTGCCGCAGTTGGTTCGTTGATAATGCGCAAAACATTTAGACCAGCGATTTCGCCGGCTTCTTTTGTTGCTTGACGTTCGGCATCAGAGAAGTAAGCAGGAACAGTAATAACTGCATCGGTTACGGTTTCTCCGAGATATGCCTCAGCATCGCGCTTTAACTTTTGTAGAACGCGTGCAGAAATTTCTTGTGGTGTGTACTTCTTGCCATCGATATCCATGGTCCAGTTAGTACCCATGTGACGCTTAACGGAACGGATTGTGCGTTCAACGTTTGTCACTGACTGACGCTTAGCAACTTCACCGACGAGGACTTCACCGTTTTTGGCAAAGGCGACGATCGATGGGGTTGTGCGAGCGCCTTCTGCGTTGGCGATAACTGTTGGCTCTCCACCTTCGAGTACCGATACGCAGCTGTTTGTAGTTCCGAGGTCGATTCCGACTGCTCTAGCCATGTGTATTGCTCCTTCTTTACGTTTCTTAGCTCATCTCAAGCCCGATCTGGGGTTGAGGCTGCTCTAACCTGAGTCGATCCTACTCAAAAGGTTGAGTTGGTGCGACTCAAGGTTGGGCCATCCCGTATAACTCTGGGATTGACCTAGTTATTCCCCACCTTTGAATTCCACCATCGCCGACTGGGGAAAAGCCTTTTACAGTCGGCTTTCCTGGCGGAATTCAAAGGGTTCATCTCAAGGTAAATCGTGGTCGTGATCGGTAGCCTCGCGTTATGCAAATCGCTCTGGCCACCCTTTCGTACCTGATCACTGTCGTTGCGCTGGGGTTGTTGGCGGTTCGGGTGCCACAGCTGATTGCGATTTATCGCAAGGGCCAACCTGATCCAACGCGCAGGGGTGATCGTGGGGCGCGATTTAAAAATATGTTGAAGGAAGTTTTGGGCCACACCAAGATGCTCAACTTCACTGCAACCGGAATTGCACACTGGTTTGTAATGATCGGATTCGGTGCGCTCTTTGGAACTTTGGTTACCGCTTATGGCCAAGTTATTAATCCGGAATTTGTGTTGCCAGTTATTGGACATTGGGTTGTTTATGAACTCTTTGCCGAAACAATTGCAGCGCTTACCGGAATTGGAATCGTTACTTTAATTGGTATTCGCCAAGTAACTCGTTTCCGCATGCTTAATCGTTTCCAAGGCTCAGGCATGGGTAAGGCGTATTACGTTGAAGCGACAATCCTGGCGATTGTCTTTTGTGTATTTGCTCTTCGCGGTCTTGAAGGTGCGCTGCTTGGTAAAGAGAGTTGGAATTGGAATTACGCAATCTCTTGGCCAGCAGTACTCGCATTCCAAGGTATGAGTGTTGCCGCCCTTGAGAGCGCAATTGTTTGGGTGGCAACCGCAAAGATAGTTGTATCAATGACTTGGTTCATTGTGATTGCAAATAACTTCACAATGGGAATTGCTTGGCACCGCTTCTTGGCTTTCTTCAATATTTACTACAAGCGCAACAGTGATGGCAGCGCATCTCTAGGCGCACTTCCTGAAATGATGTCGCACGGTAAGCCAGTTAACTTTGAAGATCCTGCAGAAGATGATGTCTTTGGTTTAGGAAACCGCGCAGATATTTCTTGGAAGGGTCTGCTGGATATGACCAGCTGTACCGAATGCGGTCGTTGCCAATCGCAATGTCCTGCTTGGCACACAGATAAACCGTTGTCGCCAAAGCTTTTAATCATGGCGATGCGCGATCACGCAATGGCAAAGGTTGTTGAAACAGAGGCGCTAGTAGGCGAAAACGCCCCTATTTCACTTGATGTTTTGTGGTCTTGTACCTCATGTGGCGCATGTGTAAATGAATGTCCGGTTGATATCGAACACGTTGATCACATCGTAAATATGCGCCGTTTCCAAGTTTTAGTTGAATCAGAATTTCCTTCAGAACTCGGTGGCACATTCCGTAATCTCGAAAAGGCCGGCAACCCATGGGGTGCAAATAAACAAGATCGTGAAGGCTGGATCGCCGAATGTGATTTCCCAGTGCGCGTTGTTGAAGGCGTATTGCCAGATGAAGTTGAGTATTTATTCTGGGTTGGTTGCGCTGGTGCTTATGAAGAACGCGCTAAGAAAACTACAAAGGCTGTGGCAGAGCTTCTATATATGGCAGGTGTTAACTTTGCTGTACTAGGAAAACGCGAAACATGTACCGGTGATCCTGCTCGTCGCGCTGGTAACGAATTCCTTTATCAAATTCTTTCGCGCGAAAATATCGAAACCTTTAACGAAGTATTCGCTGGTCGTCCTAAGGGCAAGAAGAAAGTTGTTGTTACTTGTCCTCACTGCTTTACAACAATTGGTCGCGATTATGCCCAAAGTGGTTTTGAATTAGAAATGCTTCACC
>JAIYCF010000073.1 GCA_027488165.1 Streptomycetaceae bacterium | reverse complement strand
TGCTGAGTAGTGAACGAATACATCTTGTCCGCCACCATCAACTGCAATGAAACCGAAACCCTTTTCAGAGTTGAACCACTTAACTGTACCTGTTGCCATGTTTTACTTTTCCTTCGATATGTGGGTGTTTAAGAAATCCTCAAACACGGTCTTCCTCTTGCGCCAGCGATACCGAGCAAAGCACTACTGCCATGAAACGGGTCCTGATTAAGCGTCCGACTAAGGAAAAGGGTACTGCCTACGCACGCGTACACCTAACTGTGGTCTAGACAGTTACGCCTAAAGGGAGCAAAATTATCCTCAATAGTTGGAAACTGTAAGGAAATAGCAAGCGTTTATGCCGCTGGGGAAGGTCGCATAGCGCGGTCTTGCTAGGTACTTACCAGTTACTAACTAGGAGTTTGCAAATGCAAGAGCTTCATCCATCTGGCCAAAACAGAGATCGCTTAAAGGAATCTGTCGCCGGTTTACTTGTCATTCATAGCGCACCTAATGCGCTGCGCCCGCATATTGAATGGGGCTTGCAATCAATCTTAGGAACTTGGCTTACTTTGCAATGGCGCGATCAACCATGTGCACCAGGAACATATAGAACAACTGTTGAATTTCGAGATGTGCGAGGAAGCGCCGCGAAGATTGCATCTGCACTTCGTGGCTGGCACTACTTGAGATTTGAAGTGCGCGAAGAATCTGAACTCGGGGGAGAGTTCTATCGATCAACCCCCGAGCTCGGTATTCATCGCGCAAGTATTGATGGACTCGGAAATATTGTCGTTACCGAGCATCAAGTAATGGAGGCGCTCGCCAAAGGTTTTGATGAAATTTCTATACGCGATGAGATCGATGAAATTCTGGGAAATCAATGGGAAAGAGAGTTAGCCCCATTTCGTGGAGTTGAAATCGATCAGCTCATTCAACTCCGCGCTATCTAAATTAGATAGACTAAAGCCATGACAATCCCTGAGAGCCCAATCATTCAGATCGAGCGCCGTAAAGCAATTGCTTTATTTGCATCAGTACTGGTTTTAGCTGTTGCCTTATTTGGTGGTTTGGTAAAAATTGGCTGGGGAATCTCTTCGCGTACCGATAGCGGAATCGTAGTTACTGGTTCTGCGCGCACTGAAGCCGTTGCTGATAATGCAGTATGGACTCTCTCTGTTTCACTATCTCGTCCCAAAGTTGCCGATGCAGTTGCCAAAGTTGGCAGCGACGTTGAGGCCGTCACCAAGTACTTAACCGATGGTGGAATTCCCGCGGAAGCTTTAACGCTTGGACCAGTCTCAACATTCGGCCAAGAAGAATGGGTTAACGGAAATTCAACTGGACGCATCCTTAACTACCGCGCAAGCCGTGATGTCACAGTGCGTACAAAAGATGTCGAACTAGTTTCTAAACTTTCACAAGGTATCGGAAGCATCTTGCAGAACGGTGTTAACGTGAATAATTATGGTCCGCAGTATTACATCTCAACTCTTGCCGAACTGCGCCCACAATTATTGGAAGAAGCTATGAAGGATGCCAAACTTCGCGCTGAATCAATCACCAAAGCGGTCGGCAGCAGCGTTGGAGTCGTAACTGGGGTTAAGAGCGGCGTATTCCAGGTAACCACGCCTGATTCAACAATGACATCTGATGGTGGCGCTTATGACACCACAACAATTAAAAAGACAGTTACTTCAACAGTTTCTGTGACATTTACAGTCAATAACGATTAAAGTTTTTCTATGAATCCTCGGGCACAGGAGCTAATCACCTATTTCGGGATGAAGCCGCTGCCCGTTGAAGAGACTTACTTTATAAATACCTATATTTCTGAAGCTACCACCGCATCCGGTGGTCCAGCAGGAACTGCCGGCCTTGGTCTCTACTTAGATTCACCACGTAGCGCATCAACTGCTCATGTTTTGGAATTTGATGAAGTCTGGCACTTCTATGAAGGCGATCCCATCGCGCTTTATGAATTTCATATTGATGGAACCGCTCGCACTATAACTTTGGGACGCGATATTGCTGCTGGCCAAGTTATGCAGCACACCATTAAAGCTGGCGTTATCCAAGCAGGCGAAGTCGCTCCGGGAGGAGAATGGTCGCTCTTTGCCTGCACCATGTCACCAGGTTTTAACGCAACCTGTTTCCGTGGCGTAACAAAATCTGAATTAGCCGGAAATTACCGGGGCTATGAAGAGATTATTGAGCGTATGGGTGTTCCAGATGGGCATGAAACAGAACTGCCTGCAGACTATGTAAATGAACGCTTTAACAAGTAAATCTAAATTAAATTAAAATTAAATTAAAGAGGAATATTGCCATGAGCGCCGCGACGAATTGGTGCTGCGGCAAGTGTGCGAGCAAGCGCTGACCTTGTCTTTTTTGGTTCGATGATTTCATCTACTGCACCAATTTCAACGGCGCGCGCAACTCCACCTGAAACCTTTTCATGTTCCGCGGCTAGCTCTAACTCCATCGCTTCACGTTGTTCTTGCGGCAAATCAGCAAGTATGCGGCGGTGAAGCACACGTACTGCGGCAATCGCACCCATAACTGAAACTTCGGCCCCGGGCCAAGCAAATACGCGAGTAGCGCCAAGTGATTTAGCGTTCATCGCAACAAATGCACCGCCGTATGCACGACGCGTAATTAAGGTAACTCGCGGAACAACTGCCTCACCAAAGGCATGCAATAACTTGGCGCCACGACGCACAGCACCTTCCCACTCCTGACCAGCACCTGGCAGGAATCCAGTTACATCAGCGATAACAATCAGTGGAATTCCAAATGCATCACAGGTGCGCACAAAACGTGCGGCTTTTTCGCCTGCTGCAGAATCTAAAACACCACCGATATGCGCTGGGTTGTTTGCAACTACTCCAACTGTGCGACCACCAAAGCGCCCTAGAACAGTTGTCATATTCTCTGCCCAAACGGGAAGTAGTTCTAACTTCTCGCCCTCGGCATCCAAGATTGCATCAATTAGTGGATGTACTTCATAGCTTCGCTTGGCAATCGCTGGAACAAAGACCGACAGATCTACATCAACTAGATCAGTATCCATATGGCCTTGGTTGGCAAAGAGTGAAGTGACATCACGGATCTCATCAAAGGCTTCTTGCTCAGTGGATGCGATGACATGCGCAACGCCGCTATTTTTACTGTGCGCTTCAGGACCGCCAAGCGATGCCATATCGACATCTTCACCAGTTACTGATTTAACAACATCTGGTCCAGTTACAAAGATGCGGCCTTCAGGGGCTAGTACAACGATGTCGGTTAGCGCAGGTCCATAAGCACCACCACCTGCAGTTGGTCCAAGCACAAGAGAAAGTTGCGGGATACGACCACTGGCCAAGATCATCGATTGGAAAACCTCACCGAAGGCATCCAGGGATGAAACGCCATCACTTAAGCGCGCACCACCTGAGTGCCAAATGCCAATAATTGGTAACTGTTTAGCCATCGCTTCTTTATATGCAGCAACAATTACCTTTGATCCTGCAATACCAAGTGCACCACTTTTTATTGTGGCATCGGATGCAAACACAACAACGCGATTGCCTTTAATCTCACCAGTTGCTGCGATCATTCCGCAGTCGGTGCGCTCCAGCAGTAATGAATCTGTGCCGGGATCTAGCAGTCTTTGAATTCTTAACTGCGGATCTAACGGGTCAACCACTTTGTGGACCATAAAAATGAGTTTATAGAGTTGCGAAAGCCAATACAACGTTGTGGCCACCGAAACCAAAAGAATCATTGAGCGCAGCTATCTGACCTGAAGGTAATGAGCGTGCTGTGTCACGAACCACATCAATAGTTACTGCAGGATCAAGGTTTTCAATATTGATCGTTGGGGGAGCCAAACGTTCTTGCAGCGCTTTTACGATAAATACAGATTCGATTGCACCTGCTCCACCAAGTAAATGTCCGGTCATAGATTTAGTTGCAGAGACAGCAACATGGTCGGCATCTTTACCAAGCGCTAAACGAAGTGCATTTGCTTCAGCAACATCGCCAGCGGGAGTTGATGTGGCGTGAGCATTTAAGTGAACAATATCTTTAGTAGAAAGATTGGCATTTGCTAGCGCAAATTTAATTGCGCGCTGTACTCCAGAACCATCTGGATCAGGTGCGGCGATGTGATAACCATCTGAGGAAAGCCCTTGACCGACTAGTTCGCAGTAAATCTTTGCGCCACGCGCTTTTGCGTGTTCGTACTCTTCTAGAACTAAAACTCCGCCGCCTTCGCCTAGTACAAAGCCATCGCGATCGGCATCGTAAGGACGTGATGCGCGCTCTGGCGCATCGTTGCGAGTAGATAAAGCTTTCATTGCGGCAAAGCCGGCCATCGGAAGTTGATGGATTGCTGCTTCAACGCCGCCGCTAACAATTATGTCGGCGCGGTTTGTGCGAATCATTTCGAGGGCGTAACCAATTGCTTCGGCGCCTGAAGCACATGCACTAACTGGGGTGTGAACTCCGGCGCGAGCTTGCAGTTCAAGGCCAACATTTGCGGCCGGACCATTTGGCATCAACATCGGAACCGTGTGAGGGCTTACTCCGCGTGCGCCTTTTTCCTTTAAATTATCGAATTGGTCGAGCAAGGTAATAACGCCGCCGATTCCGGATGCGATTACTACGCCAAGTCTTTCCTTATCTACATCAGGTGCGCCGGCATCTTTCCAGGCTTCACGGGATGCAACGAGAGCAAATTGTTCTGAGCGATCTAAACGGCGCATCTCAACGCGCTCCATTTGATCAGCAGGTTCGATGGCAACGCGCGCTGCGAAGTGCACAGGTAAGAGTTCGCGCCAATCTTCAGTTAGAAGACGGACCCCGCTCTTTCCGGCGATTAATGCAGCCCAAGTCGATGCAACATCTCCACCAAGTGGAGTCGTTGCACCAAGACCTGTGACGACTACGCGACGTTGAGACATTTAACTACTTATGCGGCAGCGTTAACGATGAAGTTAACTGCATCTCCTACTGTTGCAAGGTCAGTTACCTTCTCATCAGGAATCTTTACACCAAAGCGCTCTTCGCATGCGACAACAACTTCAACCATGCTTAGTGAATCTACTTCTAGATCATCAGTGAAGTTCTTATCGAGTTCGATTGATGCAGCTGGGATACCAGCAACTTCTTCAACGATCTCTTTGATTCCTGCGAGTACATCTGCGGCTGAAAGTGCCATCTGGATTATTCCTTTTCTATTTTTTATCTGGTTCGGATCCAACAGGTTGTAATTCTCTCTGATCTAATGCGCTACTTCCTAGTAATTCGGCGGGTAATTGCCAAAAAATTATGGTTTTGGCGGCAATTTAACTACTTGTCCCGCGTAAACGAGACCTGCGCCATATCCGATCAAGAGCGCAATTTTTCCGTGAAGTTCTGGGTGTTTCAAAAGGAGCGCATCCATCGCAAGTGGAATAGATGCCGCAGAAGTGTTTCCATTGGTGCGAATATCATCTGCAATAACGACTGAATCTGGCATCTTCATCTCTTTCGCCATAGTTTCAATGATTCGCGCATTTGCTTGATGTGGAATGAATGCATCTAAATCATTTACTGAAAGTCCGGCTGCATCGAGCGCCTTAAGACCTGCCTTACTCATGGAAAAGACCGCCCAGCGGAAAACTTTTTGACCCTCTTGCGTAATATTTGGCCACTTTACATCGGCCTTGGTTAACTGCGTTTCAGTATCGCGAACTTCAATCCAAGAGGGATTCATCAAGATCGCATCGCGATTTTCCGAATCAGAACCCCATTCAACTGGGCCAATTCCGGGTTCGTTAGATTCGCCGATGATTACAGCGCCGGCGCCATCAGCAAAGATAAATGCCGTTGCACGATCAGTTGGGTCTGTGAAATCTGAAATCTTTTCGACACCTATAACCAAGACTTTCTTCGCACTTCCGGCACGAACCATGTCGTGGGCCATGGCGACTCCGTAACAGAAACCAGCACATGCTGCGCTGATGTCGAAGGCTGCGGCAGTTGGATTCCCCATTCTTTGAATGATTGCAGTGGCAGCAGATGGTGCTTGATGAGGATAAGTAATCGTCGCAACCACGACGGTATCTATATCGGTAATTGAAAGCTTGGCGCGAGATAGCGCTTGTTCAGCAGCTCCGATAGCCATATCAACTACTGATTCGTCTGCACCTGCAAAGCGGCGTGATTCGATACCTGTACGTTGCACAATCCATTCATCGCTTGAATCAATCAAATCAACGATCTCTGAATTGGGTACGAGTCGTGATGGACGATATGCACCAACAGACAAGATCGCACTCTCGCTACCGGTTTTTACTTTGATCGCCATCGCTACCCTCAGCTCTTAACTTCTTGGTTATGTCGCACTACGAATTCTCCAGCAAGAGATAGATCAGCGACGCTCTTTATTGCAAAAGTCTCAACAATTGGTACAGCGCGCTTTAATAAGCCGACCAAAGTTCCGGCTGGTGGAACTTCTACCGCCCCAGATACGTTTTCGGAAAGGGTATTCATACACAGATCCCAGCGCACTGGGTTAGAAATTTGGGCAACGATGCGATCTAAAACTTCGCGTCCATTGCGAACAACCGCTCCATCTTTATTGGAGATAACGCCACACTTTGGGTCGCTTACTTCAAGGGTTGCAGCAAGTGCGCGAAGTGGCTCAACTGCAGATTGCATAAATGAAGTATGGAAAGCGCCCGCAACGGCGAGTGCGCGTACACGTGCGCCTTCAGGTGCTAACTGAGCAAGTGCATCTAAGTCACCTGCGGCAACAATTTGTCCAGCGCCGTTATCGTTTGCCGCAACTAGACCAAGATCTGCAATTGCACGTAAGACAATTTCACGTTCTCCGCCTAAGACGGCAGCCATTCCGGCAGGCGTTACCGCCGCAGCTTTCGCCATTTCAATTCCACGAGCACGCACTAACTGCATGGCATCTAATTCGCTGATGACACCTGCCAAGGCAGCGGCGGTGATTTCACCAACAGAATGTCCAGCAACGAATGAGTATTTATCAGTGGCGGCAAGTGCGGGCGCACCAAGTAAACCTGCGGCAACAATTAGCGGTTGTGCATTTGCAGTGTCTTTAATCTCTTCGGCATCGGCGAGTGTTCCAAGATGAAGTAAATCTAAATCTATTGCCTCAGACCATTTAGTTAACAGCGCTTTATTTGCTGGATCTTCGATCCATGGTGCCAGCATTCCGGGAGTTTGGGCGCCTTGTCCGGGGGCGATCAATGCGAGCATGGCACAGATTTTAGGTGAGTGCGTTCTTTACTACCTAGTACCGCAACCGTTTACTTACAAATTAATTGCGTGTTACGAGCCACACCTGAGCGCAATGCGCTGCTACATCAACTTTGCTGGCAGGTGGTCGGATAATCGGTTCGTGAGTTTGCACTGGCGTTCCGGCATCGAAAATTCTGCGGAAAGAATGTCCCCAGTTTTCATCGGGCAAGGTAAATGGAGTTTGCGATTTAGAAGAGTTAAGTAAGAACAACAATCCGCGTTCTGAGCCGGCTTCAATAAATACAGTAAGGCTGCGCTTTTCGCCATCTTGCCAATGATCTTCGTGCATCTCATGGCCGCCAAGTGAGAACCAAGCGATATCTTTTCGCTTCGTCCCAGCATCAACATTGCCGGTAAAGAATTCGTTAGCTACGCCCTCAAGATACTGCTTTCTAATATGCGAAAGTTCAGAAGCTGCTTCAAGTAGATCTGCTTCATCTTCATTTAGATTCCATTTATTTGCCCAGCCACCCATAAAGTTTTCTTCACTATCTTCCATTAGGGGAGTCATATCTCTTGGAAGTGAGTAACCGTTATTGGATCCGTTCTGAGATCTTCCGATCTCATCACCCATATTCAGCATTGGAACACCTGAAGAAAGTAATAACGTTGCCAACATCGACTTCTTTAATTGGTGGCGGTGGGTATGAATCAGAGGATCATCAGTTGG
This sequence comes from Streptomycetaceae bacterium, assembly GCA_027488165.1. Lineage (GTDB taxonomy): Bacteria > Actinomycetota > Actinomycetes > Nanopelagicales > Nanopelagicaceae > Planktophila. Next base: position 375 of record JAIYCF010000073.1, on the reverse strand, counting down.
GCCTTCAACACCTAGGTTCCATGAGCGATTATCGTTATTGCCATCGGCGTTATTTTCTAAATTGGCGCTGTTATCTTTCTGGTTGTACATAACGAGATCAGCCAGGGTAAATCCATCGTGTGCTGCAATAAAGTTAATCGAAGAAGTCGGTCCTCGATAGTAGAAAATATCGCTCGAGCCGCTGATACGGGATGCGATATCGGCAACGCCTTCTCCATAGCCGCGAGCTAAATCACCTAACCAGAATTGGCGGACTGAATCTCGATAAGCATCGTTCCATTCGCGCCAGGGATGTGGGAAGTCACCGAGTGAATACCGGGTTACATCCCATGGTTCAGCGATCATTTTAAAGTTACGCAGAACTGAATCAGATTC
>JAIYCF010000093.1 GCA_027488165.1 Streptomycetaceae bacterium | reverse complement strand
TTACTGCACCTTGTGCTCCCATTACTGCGATCTCCGCACTCGGCCAAGCAAAGTTGATATCACTACCCAAGTACTTTGAGCCCATCACGATGAAAGCTCCACCGTAGGCTTTACGGGTAATCAAAGTAACTAGTGGAACTGATGCCTCAGCGTATGCATATAGCAACTTTGCACCGCGACGGATAATTCCGTTCCATTCTTGTTCAGTTCCAGGTAAGAAGCCAGGAACATCCACCAGAGTCAGAATTGGAATATTAAAGGCATCGCAGAAGCGCAAGAAGCGCGCTGCTTTTTCGCTGGAATTAATATCTAAAGTTCCGGCTAGTTGCGATGGTTGGTTAGCGATAATGCCGACTGATTCGCCTTCGATGCGGGCGAAGCCAACGACAATATTTGGCGCATATAAAGCATGCACTTCTAGGAATTCGCCTTCATCAACCAGCGTTGTGATCAAAGTTTTCATATCGTATGGCTGGTTAGGGCTATCTGGAATCAAAGTATTTAGCGCAGCATCCGCCGCGTTTTCATCTAAGTTCTGAGTTGGTGGAAGATGTGGAGATCCATCCATATTATTTGATGGCAGATAAGAAAGTAGCGCCTTCACGTAATCAATAGCATCGGCTTCGCTATCGGCTAGGTAATGAGCATTTCCAGAGCGCGTATTGTGAGTAAATGCGCCACCAAGTTCTTCCATGCCGACATCTTCACCGGTAACGGTTTTGATTACATCTGGGCCGGTAATAAACATATGGGAAGTTTCATTAACCATGACGGTGAAATCAGTTAAAGCGGGCGAATAAGCAGAACCACCGGCACAAGGTCCAAGAATCAAAGAGATCTGAGGGATAACTCCTGAAGAACGAGTATTTAAGCGAAAGATCTTTCCGTATCCATTGAGCGATGCCACGCCCTCTTGAATACGCGCTCCGCCTGAGTCATTGATTCCAATTAATGGAATACCGCTTTTAAGTGCAAACTCCGCGATCTTTACGATCTTCTCGGCATGAACTTCACCGAGGCTTCCACCCATAACGGTGAAGTCTTGTGAATAAAGGGCAATCGGACGCCCATCAACTGTGGCAGTTCCAATTACAACGCCATCTCCGTAAGGGCGGTTCTTCTCCATCCCAAATTGCGTAGAGCGATGGCGTGCAAACTCATCGATCTCTGTAAAAGAGTCAGCATCAACAAGTAGATCAATTCGCTCGCGCGCAGTTAACTTTCCTTTGGCATGCTGCTTTTCAACGGCGCGCGCTGATCCAGCATGGATCGCTTCCTCGACACGAAGTCGTAGATCTTCAATTTTTCCTGAAGTTGTATGCAGATCTGGGCTCATGGCTCTACGGTACTAGTCGTGGGTAGCCAAGCGCCAAGAGCGCCACTGAATAAGTCGATCATCGACGGAAAAATTTCGCAGTACTGGCGGGTAAGCGTGGTTGATCTCACTGCATCCACACAAAGTGATCTAGCAGAGTTGGTTAACTCTTCAGTAGCAAAATCTGGTGAAGTAATTGCTGCGGAATATCAAAGTAATGGACGCGGTCGACTAGATAGAACATTTGAAGCGCCACCACAGAGCGCGCTCCTGTTTTCTTTCTACATTGCACCAAAGCGGGATCGCAGTGATTGGAGTTTTATCTCTTTCTTAGCTGCCATTGCCATGCACGAAGTTATTTCAGAAGATTTGCCTGAAAATACAAGTTTAAAATGGCCAAACGATATTCTGATCGGCGACAAGAAAGTTGCGGGCATACTTGCTCAACAAATCGGCGAGGGTGTAATTGTTGGCATTGGGTTAAATGTTGCAATGAGCGCTGATGAACTTCCGGTGCCAACGGCGACGTCGCTAGCGATAGCTGGATCAAATAATTTAGATCGCAATTCATTGCTTAGCGCTTTTCTAAACCGCTTTGAAAAGGTCTTCCATGGATGGGATTCTGGAAGTGACTTTCAAGAACGGTATCGCCAGTTGAGTTCGACTCTCGATCGCCAAGTTCGAGTTGAAGTCGTTGGGCGAGATTCAATTGAAGCGAAAGCGCTATCAATCACTGCACAAGGTGCGCTAATTCTTAGCGATGGCACTGAGGTTAACGTTGGAGATGTAGTTCATCTACGATAACGGGATGAACGAGCGCTTTCCGACTGTTGGCATTATCGGAGCCGGTCAACTTGCGCGAATGACCGTAACTCCGGCGCAAGCCCTTGGCGTAAATCTCTTACTCTTTGCCGAAAGCTCTTCAGATAGTGGAGCACAGATTGCACCGCACCTAGTTGGCGATTACCGCGACCTCGAAGCGCTAAAGGGATTTGCCAAGGGATGCGATTTCGTAACCTTTGAGCACAAGTTAGTTCCACTAGCAGTTATCAAAGGGCTAGAAGCAGCGGGCGTAAAGGTTTTTCCAACTTCTGATTCATTCCAGTATTCACAAAATAAAGCGCTGATGCGTGAGCGACTTTCAAAATATCCAGCGCCGAAGTGGAAAGTAACTCAAGATGGAGGCGACGTATTTGATTTTGAAATAGCGGTAATGGTAGCCAGGTCTGCGCATGACCAAGCCGTTACTTGGGCGCCAACTCAAACCATCAAATCTGATGGCATCTGTACCAGCACTATTTCACCAGCACCCAATCTTTCTTTAGAACTTGCCGAGCGCGCGCAGCACCTAGCGCTCTCAATTGCGAGCGATCTTGCATTGATTGGGGTTATGGCAGTTGAAATGTTTGTAAAGGGTGGCGAGTTGTTTATCAACGAACTTGCTATGCATCCACATAACTCTGGCCTCTGGACTATCGAAGGAGCCAAGACCAGCCAATTTGAACAACACTTGCGTGCGATTCTCGATCTTCCACTAGGTGATCCGGCGATGGTTTCGCCATATGCGGTTACGGGAAATATCTTGGGCGCAGACAAAACCGATATGTATCGCCCTTATCTGCATTTAATGGCGCGCAATCCAAACTTAAAGTTTCATCAATATAAGAATGAGATTCGCAAGGGAAGCAACGTTGGCCACGTTAGCGTTGTGGGTGAAAACCTTGTGGAGCTAAATGAAATCATCTCTCATGCGCGCGACTATATGAGCGGAGAAATTGATGAGTAATGCAGAAATCAGCAAACAAATCAGAAAACTAGTTTTTAACTCTTAATCTGTGCGGCCAAGGGCGTGAACCCGCCAACCCGCTGCACGCCATTTATCGCGATCGAGCATATTGCGACCATCAATTAAGAACTTTGATTTAACTAGTTGACCGATAACTGAAGGATCGAGCTCGCGATATTCCTTCCACTCTGTTAAGTGGAGAATGGCATCGGCGCCCTTAACGCAATCCGCAACTTTTTCCGCGAAATCAAGGTTTGGGAAACGCTTACGCGCTGGTTCGATTCCCTTTGGATCGTGGACGACAACTGTGGCACCTGCGGCTTGCAGTTGAGCTGCAATATCAAGAGCAGGGGAGTCGCGAACATCATCGCTATCTGGCTTAAACGTTGCACCTAGTACCGCAATTTTATATTGCGTTAAATCTTCAGAAAGGTCAGCGCGTACAACATCAATTACGCGTTGACGTGCCCGCAAGTTAATAGCATCAATCTCGCGCAAGAACTCAAGCGCCTGATCAGCCCCAAGTTCTTGAGCGCGCGCCATAAATGCACGGATATCTTTTGGTAGACATCCGCCACCGAAACCAATACCTGCCTGCAAGAAGCGATTTCCAATTCGTGGGTCGTAACCAATTGCCTTGGCAAGCACGGTGACATCTCCGCCGGCTGCTTCGCAAACCTCAGCCATAGCGTTGATAAATGAAATCTTTGTCGCTAGGAATGAGTTTGCCGCAACCTTTACAAGTTCCGCAGTTGGGAGATCAGCGCGAATCCAAGGGGTACCGAGATCGATAATTGGTTTGTAAACCTCTTTGAGAATCTCTTCAGCACGATCGTTAACGACTCCGACGACCAGGCGGTTAGGAGTCAAAGTATCTTCTACGGCAAAACCTTCACGAAGAAATTCTGGGTTCCAGGCTAAATCGGCTTGTGGTGCAGATGTTGCCAAAATATCGCGTAGCGCCTGCGCGGTGCCGACTGGAACTGTTGACTTACCGACTACCAGCGCACCATCTTTTAAGTGTGGTGCGATCGCTGCAACAGAAGATTTTACATATGTTAAATCTGCAGCAAGGCCATCTTTACTTTGCGGTGTTCCCACGCAAATAAAGTGAACGTCGGCATCGGCAACTGCTGAGAAATCTGTAGTAAATGAGAGTCGGCCAGTCTTCAT
>JAIYCF010000072.1 GCA_027488165.1 Streptomycetaceae bacterium | reverse complement strand
TTGAGTAAGAACTGCCGCGTTGAGTTAAATCTAATCGAGGCTCAAAAGCGCGGGATCTGCACAATCGTTGCAACAGCTCCAGCAAAAGAAGGTATGTGGCTAGCGCTAAAGCAAGAACTAAGAATTAGAGTTAGCTAAAGCTTTAATTCCGGAGATATAGAAATCGGTGGTAACTGCGATCTCTTCTTGAGCCGTAGCTACACCTGATTCGATGCGACGGGTAGCCACATCTGTTATCGCCTGCAACTGCGCCAAAGCGCGCGCGGTATCGGTGATGCCAAGGGAGGCAAAAGTTTTGCTAAGTGGTGCCAACATCTGACGGTGGGCAGCGCCTATTTCAGCGTTTCGCTCTCGCGGCAAGGTCGTTGCGTGAAGTGACTTGGCGAGCAGATGTCGTCCATCTCCAACATAGTTAAGAGATGTCTCGATCCAAAGCGTTAGCGCAGCGATTGGATCGCTCTCATTTTCGATTGCAGAACGCAGGAGCTCGCCGAAATTCTTTAACTCTTCGATCAAGAGATCTGCGACTAGATCTTGGCTGCTTGAGAAATATTCATAGACGGAAGTTCGGGAGAGCCCAGCGCGCGCAGCAACGGCGGCAATAGAGATACTGGCAGAACTTTCCTCGAGGGCGATCTGGGTAGCCGCAGAAATCAGTTGATTGCGGCGCCAATCGCGATGCGAGGCTAGATCTTGCGTGGAAATCTTGGGCATAAAAAAATTATTTCATGGTTTGCGAAAGCCTGCGCAGTGAATCAATCACCACAGCCCGATCGCTGGTGCGCCAGAGCGGTGGCATCGAGTTAAGTAGGACACTTCCGTAGCGTTTAGTCACAATTCGCGAATCCAGAATCGCCACTACCCCGCGATCATCAACGCTGCGGATTAAACGCCCGGTGCCTTGAGCCAGCAATAAGGCCGCACGTGGAAGTGAGACCTGCATAAAGCCACTGCCACCTGCAGCATCTGCCAGTGACGCACGAGCCGACATAACTGGTTCATCTGGTCGTGGAAATGGAATGCGATCTATCGCAACCAAGATGCAAGAAGAACCGGGAACGTCAACGCCCTGCCAGAGCGACATTGTGCCGAGCAAGATTGAAGTTTCATCTTTTGCAAAGCGTTCAACGAGTGGACCAACTGCATCGCCACGCTTTTGAGTAATGATCGTTATTGGTAACTCTTTTAATACATCGCGCAGATGTGCATCGGCTGCTTCAACGCCGCGCCACGAACTAAACAGCGCCAAGGTGCGCCCACCCGCCGCATCAATTAATTCGCCGAGTTCGGTCAATACTTCTTTGCCCGGACCATCGCGCCCGGGTTCTGGTAAATGCTTTGGCATATATAGAACGCCTTGATTGGCGAAATCAAATGGAGATCCAACATCGAGCATCTGCACATTTGCTGGATCAATATCGCCATCGTCGCTTTCGGTATCTGCATCAGAACCCACCACAAAGCCGATACTGCGCGCCATCGCATCAAAGCCGTTACCAACGGTGAGCGTTGCAGATGTTGCGATAACTGGCGTCTTAGTTAATAAGTTTGCGCGCAGGACTTCAGAGACAGAAAGGGGTGCTAAATGCAGCGTTGAGAAAGTTGGCTCGTACCAAAGCACATGGGTATTGCCCATCTTCAATAACTTGCCACAGGTTGTGTTGATCTCAGAGACCGCGCCTTTAACTCGTGCGCGTTCAGCGACCGCATCAGAATCGATGATCTCGTCATCGGCGTTGATGATCTGCACGATCGCAGCCGCAGCATCTTTAACCTTTCGAATAGGCGCTTCAAGTGAAGATGGAATTTCTTCAAGCCGGCCTTGCGCAGCAAAATCACCGCGGATTTGATCTCCGTAATCTGCCATCGCATCATGAAAATTATCGGCAGCCTTAGTAAAGGCATCAGCTAACTTGCCGGGCATATGTTTGCGCGCCATTGCGGCTGCGCGAATCACGCGCGCAGATGTGAGTTCTTCAGTAACTGCCTGCGTTGTGCGATCCATAAATTCGTGGGCCTCATCCAAAATCACTGCATCGCGCTCGGGCAAAATGGGATGCGAATCAACAATTTCGATCGCCAGCAGAGTGTGGTTAGTGACAACAACATCTGCAGTTTGTGCCTTCGCTTTAGCAAGTGCTGCAAAACATTGTGGCCCATAGTTGCAGACATCAGCGCCTACACATTCACGCCCAGAAAGTGAATTCGCCGCCCAAACCCGACGATCGACATCTGGCGCATCATCGCGATCTCCTGAGACACCGGGAGTCTTCGCCCACGCATGTAAACGCTTGGCATCCTTTTCGAGATAACTAACTTCGAGTAAAACTTCGCCATCTGGATCTGGCACATCGGAATTCATCTTCTGTAGACAGACGTAGTTTCCGACGCCCTTATAAATTCCATATGTGATCTCGCGACCCAACTCTTTTTCAAGAGCCGGGACAACTGCAGGTAGATCGCGTTCTACCAATTGACGTTGCAGCGCCAAGGTTGCGGTGGCAATTAAAACTTTTCGTCCATGAACCAGGGCTGGAACTAAATAAGCTAAAGATTTTCCGGTACCAGTGCCGGCCTGCACCATTAAATGATGGCGATCGGTGAGCGCGTTAGCGACCGCTTCAGCCATTTCAATCTGGCCTTCTCGTGGGGCTCCCCCAATAGCGGCAACTGCAGCATCGAGTGCCGAACGCACCTTCGCTGATAAGTCACTCATATTTGTATTTCAATCCCCATGGGGCCACAGTAGCGAAAAACAGTGACACCGCCCGTGACTAGGCCGCACCTGCTCATATAAGGTTGTACAAGACCTGGAGGAATAATGAAAATCGCACGTATTGGTGAACGCGGATCAGAACGCCCAGCAGTTATCGATGGTGATAACGCAATTTTCGTCGACACAATTGTTAAAGATTGGGATCGCGATTCACTAGAAGCCGGTGGCTATCAACGCGTAGCTAACGCTGATTTAAATTCACTGCCCCGCACACCGCTTGCTGGTCTTCGCTATGGCGCAGTTATCAATAAGCCAACCAAGATTATTTGTGTCGGCCTTAACTATTTGGCACATATTAAAGAAGCCGGATTTGATACACCTGTTGAACCAGTTATCTTTATGAAGGCTCCAGATTCAATCACTGGCCCTAATGATCAAGTTGTTATTCCACCAAATAGCCAAGCCACAGATTATGAAGTTGAACTAGCGATCGTTATTGGCAAGTCTGCGCTTTACCTGAAGTCACCCGATGATTCTGCCGAGCACATCTTGGGCTACACCATCTCGCAGGATGTCTCAGAACGCCACTGGCAGATGGAGCGCGCTGGACAATGGGTAAAGGGAAAGTCTTTCCCAACCTTTAATCCAGTTGGCCCAGTGATCGTTTCGGCAGATTCAATTAACGCACATAACTTGCGTTTATGGTGTTCTGTAAATGGTGAGATGAAGCAGGATTCAAATACCGATGATCTTCTTTACGGCATCAACCACATCGTTTGGTACATCAGCCAATTTATGGAGCTCTGCCCAGGTGACATCATCAATACCGGAACTCCATTTGGCGTAGGAATGGGCTTTAAGCCACCGATCTATCTCAAGGCCGGCGATGTTCTAAAGACTGGCATTGAAGGTATCGGTGAAATTACCAACCACGTTATCGCTTATAAATAACCTAAATTAGGGAGCAGAGCAATGAGTAAAGATTTCGCAGGGCTAACCGCCGTAGTTACTGGTGCAGGTTCCGGAATCGGACTTGAGGTTGTTAAGGGTTTACATGCCCAAGGAGCAACAGTTTTCGGCTTTGATCTTAAGGCCGGGGAAATGGCAGGCTTCGCTACCTTTATTGAATGCGATATCGCCAATCCAGATAGCGTAAAGAACGCCTTTGCTAATTTTGCGAGCCAGAGCAAGACTCTAGATATCTTGATCAATAACGCGGGTATTGGCGCAATCGGAACAGTTGAACAAGCAACTGAAGAAGAATGGCACCGCGTCTTTAACGTAAACGTCTTTGGCACAGGTCGCATGAGCGCTGCTGCTATGCCGTACTTAAAGGCGAGCAAATCTGCAGCGATTGTAAATACCTGTTCGCTTGTTGCAACTGCCGGTGTTCCTAACCGCGCGGTTTACGGTGCAAGTAAAGGCGCCATTTACGCACTTCCTTTGGCGATGGCAGTTGATGGTCTGGCTGATGGCGTGCGCGTGAACTGCGTTAACCCTGGAACTGCTGATACTCCATGGATCAAGAATCTTCTATCAAAGGCTGCTGATCCAGATAAGGAATACGTGGCGCTTAAAGCTCGTCAACCAATTGGAAGACTTGTATCTCCTGTTGAAGTAGCCAGTGCGATTCTTTACTTAGCTAATCCAACACAAGCATCTACTACCGGAACAGCGTTAGCGGTTGACGGTGGCGTGCAAGGACTTCGCGTTCCTCGCTGAATTTTTTTGCTTAGTTAATTAGTTAGTTTTTTTTGTTTATCGCGGCAAAGAAATATGTTGCCGCGATTAGCGCTAGCAAGATAACTCCGTAGGCTGCTGCAAAGCCAAAGTTCTCGCTGACAAAGCCCATAATCCATGGCGATGCTCCATTTGAGACACCCATACCAATTACAAATACTGCAATTCCCCGATCAGAACCCTGCGCCGTAGACGATGCATTTGCGATCGCAATCGATGCGCATGGACCGATACCAGCTGCTGCGATTATCAAACCAGCCAAGGTCAGCGTTGGTGACGAAGCAAAGATAACTAGCAATACACCTGATGCAATAGCCACAAATGAGAAACGCCAGATTCGGTGCAAGTTATGTTCATCTTTAGTTGAAAGATAGATACGAGTTAAGGCGACGAAGTAAGGCGCGATAGTTGCAAATAAGACCGAGGCTTTTACCTCAGCCCCGCGTTCATTTAGTAGATCTACCGCCCAAGCCGATAGCGAAACTTCCATAGTTATCGTCATGAAGGCAAAGATCAAGATCGCAATCATCGCGCCATCCCAGACAATCTTGCTATCGGCATGATCTGGTTCAGGGCGAGCTTCTAATTCAGGAACAATCTTTAACGCTACCAATCCGATCAAAACTGCAGTGGTTGCAACTGTTGCTCGCCATGGAATATCAGCCTGTGTTGTTACGCCAATAACTGTCGGTGATACCGAAGCCATAAAGAGTCCGACGCCGGTGGAACGAAACATATTCTTCAGGGCGGTCTTGGAGTGCGCGCCCAGAATTGCAGTTGTTGTATTTCCGGCGATAACCGAGCCAGTGGCAGTAAGAATTACAGCCGGAACCGAGAAATAGATATTTGGGCTTAGGCAATAGACCAAAGATCCCAAGATCAAGAGCGCCCAACCAAAGCGAATTGTTTGATGTGCGGGGCGGCGATGGCCATGGCCCAGCAATATAAATGAGATGAAGACCAGCGCTGCAGCCCAACCAATATTGTGCCAACTGGCAACTACGCGAGTTAAATCAAAGTCGCGCTTAATCAATTGAATTGAAAAACCGAGTGAGCCCATTAGAAAGGAGCTCATTGCATTTAGGGTGACCAAGCGATGCACCATCTTGCTTGGTAACGCTTGTCCCACAAAAAACTCCTTTATCGCGGAGTCACAATCTTATCTTTGCAAAGCCCTACTATTTGAACAAATCTTGCGAATTGAACTGTTTAATGAAAAAGCCCCGCTGAAATTAATCAGCGGGGCTTTTTAACGGGGTTGGTTTAAAGAATTAACTGCAACCTGATGTATTGCCGCAGCCTTCGCAGACGTAGCAAGCACCAGACATACGCATCTTTACGCCACATGTCATACATAGCGGTGCATCTGATTTGATTCCCATTGATTCAAGGAGATCAGAAGATGATCCGATTGTTGGAGCAAGTGGTGCTGCTTCGATCTTTACCTCAACTGCTTTTGGAGCTGCAGCCACAGGAGCCGCCGCACGAGCAGCTACTGCTTTTGGGGTATCAGCACTCGCAGGTGCTGCATCTTGTGTGTACTCGCCTGTTTCTAGTGCGCGTGCACGCTCTGAGGCTGTGAACAGACCCATCGCTGAACGTTGATCGAATGGCAAGTAATCAAGTGCCAAGCGACGGAAGATGTAATCCATCATGGACTGTGCCATGCGGATATCTGCATCATCTGTCATACCTGCTGGCTCGAAGCGCAAGTTAGTGAACTTCTCAACGAATGTTTCTAGTGGAACACCGTATTGAAGACCGATTGATACTGCGATTGAGAACGCGTCCATTACGCCGGCAAGTGTTGAACCTTGCTTGCCAAGCTTTAAGAACACTTCACCGAGTGCACCATCTGCATAAGCACCAGCGGTCATGTAACCCTCGGCACCTCCAACAGAGAATGATGTTGTTGTTGCAGGGCGTGACTTAGGAAGACGCTTGCGGACAGGCGACGCAATTACTTGCTGATCAACTGGCGCATCTTTCTTCTTTGCTTTGCCGTCCGATAGTGGTTGTCCAACTTTGCAGTTATCGCGGTATACAGCGAGCGCCTTAACGCCCATCTTCCACGCTTCAAAGTAAACCTCTTCAACTTCTTCAACTGTTGCATCCTCTGGCAAGTTAACAGTCTTTGAAATCGCACCAGATAGGAATGGTTGGCATGCAGCCATCATTCGAACGTGGCCCATTGGAGCAATTGAACGTGCACCAAGTGCGCAGTCAAATACTTCGTAGTGCTCAGGCTTTAATCCTGGAGCATCGATAACGTGACCATTAGCTGCAATGAATTCAACGATTGCTTCGATTGTCTCTTCTGAGTAACCAAGTTTGCGAAGCGCGGCCGGCACTGTCTGGTTAACGATCTGCATAGATCCGCCACCGACAAGCTTCTTGAACTTAACTAGCGAGAAGTCAGGTTCGATACCAGTTGTATCGCAATCCATCATCAGACCAATTGTTCCGGTTGGTGCAAGAACTGAGATCTGCGCGTTGCGCCATCCGTTCTTATCTCCGATTGAAAGACATGCATCCCACGCCTTATTCGCCTCTGTCCAGACATCACGATCAAGTGTTGTCTCTGACTTAGCAGCAGATGATGCCGCAGCGTGCTTGCGCATAACGCGAGCATGTGGCTTGGCGTTCGGTGCAAAGCCTGCGTATGGTCCAACGATTCCAGCGAGTTCTGCTGAACGCTTGTATGTAACACCTGTCATCAATGATGTGATCGCACCAGCTAGAGCGCGTCCACCTTCGGAGTCATAAGCAAGACCTGATGCCATAAGGAGTGCACCAAGGTTTGCATAACCAATTCCGAGCTGACGGTATGCCTTTGTTGTCTCGCCAATTGCCTCTGTTGGGAAGTCAGCGAAGCAGATTGAGATATCCATTGATGTAATAACTAGCTCACATGCTTTAGCAAATGTCTTTGCATCAAATGAGCCATCATCTTTAAGGAACTTCATCAAGTTAAGGGAAGCCAAGTTACAAGATGAGTTATCTAGTGACATGTACTCAGAGCAAGGGTTTGACGCATTGATGCGACCTGTCTCTGGGTTTGTGTGCCAATCATTGATGGTGTCGTCATATTGAATTCCTGGGTCAGCACATGCCCATGCTGCTTGTGCCATCTTTGTAAACAACTTACGTGCATCAACGCGTTCAATGACATCTCCTGATGCACGACCGACTAGACCGAAGTCTTCGCCCTTTTCAACTGCGCGCATGAATTCATCTGATACGCGAACTGAGTTGTTTGCGTTCTGGTACTGCACAGAAATAATGTCTTTTCCCCCAAGGTCCATATCAAAGCCAGCATCGCGTAATGCGCGAATCTTGTTCTCTTCGTTGACCTTTGTCTCAATGAACTCTTCGATATCTGGATGATCAACATCTAGTACAACCATCTTGGCTGCGCGACGTGTTGCGCCACCAGATTTGATTGTTCCAGCTGACGCATCAGCACCGCGCATGAATGAAACTGGACCAGATGCTGTTCCACCGGATTTTAGTAATTCCTTTGATGAACGAATGCGTGAAAGGTTTAGTCCAGCACCGGATCCGCCTTTGAAGATCATTCCTTCTTCGCGATACCAGTTAAGAATTGATTCCATTGTGTCATCGACAGAGAGAATGAAGCACGCACTTACTTGCTGTGGTGCATTTGTTCCCACGTTAAACCACACTGGTGAGTTGTATGCAAAGTACTGGTGCAACAACATGAATGTAAGTTCGTGTTCAAAAATTTCTGCATCTTTGTCAGTAGCAAAGTATCCATGCTCTTTACCAGCTTTGACATAAGTAAGTACAACGCGGTCAATAACTTGCTTGAGTGACCACTCGCGGTTGTCATATCCAACTGCGCCGCGGAAGTACTTTGTTGTCACAATCGTTGATGCGTTTACTGACCAGAAGTCAGCGAATTCAACACCACGTTGTTCAAAGACGGTCTCGCCAGTCTTCCAGTTTTGCTGCACCACATCGCGACGCTCCCACTTAACTTCATCGTATGGGTGCACGCCTTCCTTCGTGTAGATGCGTTCGATCGTTAAGCCCTTACCTTTTAAGGTGTTGTGAGCTTTGATCTTTACTGGGCGGTTGATGACCGTATCTGACATTTTTTAATCCCCGTCTTCGTTAGTTAGTACTTTTAATTTTTTGCATGGATGTATTGCTTTTTACTTCATCAGTAATTGGGGAATTACTCTTATTGCTACTTGTTGTTGCTGTGCTTTGGGAATTCGCACTCGAAGGCAGCGCTCGCAGTAAAGCGATCTCGCCTTCGAAATCTTCAAGGGAGGCAAAGTTACGGTATACCGAGGCATATCGCAGGTAGGCGACCTCATCTAGTTCTCGGAGTGGCGCGAGAATTGCCAATCCAACTTCCTGTGCTTCGATATCTGCTTGCCCAGTTGCGCGAAGGGTTTCCTCCACGCGTTGAGCAAGCAAAACTAGATCATCTTCATTTACAGGTCGTCCCTGGCACGCCTTGCGCACGCCAACCAAGACCTTCTCACGGCTAAATGGTTCTGTTGCCCCGCTTCGCTTAATGATGTTAAGCAGAGCTACTTCTTGTGTAGAAAATCTCTGTCCGCACTCTGGGCATTCGCGGCGACGGCGGATCTGTGTGCCATCTTCAACAGGGCGAGAGTCCACGACTCGTGAATCATCGTGTCGGCAGAACGGGCAGATCATCGCGGCGTGTCCTCTCTAGTAAATCCCACTATTTTCAAAAATTCGCTGTAGTGAGCGGAAGGAGAAATATACGCCATAAACACTACTTATGGAAAGTTTTCCCGTTTCGACCCCTACATATAGTGGAAACCATAAAGGATTCGTTGAAGGTTTACCGGTATTGCTAGCCCTTTACGCTCACACCCGCGTGTCGCGAGCGCATGGGTCGGTCTAGAAGCTCTGCTGCCCCCCTAAGTATGTCGCCCGGACCTTGATCTCGCGCATAGCCGCCGCATCCGCCGTAAGCGGGTTGGTATCGACGACCGCAAAGTCGGCGTACTTGCCAACCTCGATACTGCCGATCAGATCAGCCTTTCCAAGGGCCTTAGCACCACCCATTGTGTGGGCCATAAAGGCAGTTGCTGCATCAATCTTTAAATCATCAGCGCCTAGTTCTGTGCCATGCACAGTTAAGCGATCCATTGCAGCAGCCATCGCTTCAAATGGATTTGGTTTTCCAACTGGGGCATCAGATGAGAGAGCAAATGCCACATTGTTTTTTACGAATTCACCGAGTGGATTAAAGCGCTCGCCAATTTCGTTTCCGACAGCGGTAACAACACCATCTCCCCAATTGTGGTGATGAATTGGTTGATTAACCGCAATGATTTCTAAATCTGAAAGCTCATGAGATTGTTTTTCTTGTGGCAGACCACAATGCTCGATGCGAACAATTGGGAAATTGCCATTAACACTCTTGATACTTTTTTCGCGCATCGCACGGGCGGATGAAATAACCATTCCGATTGCAGTTGGTGATTGTGCATGCGTTGCAATGTGATAACCCTTGTGCGCGCAATCCAAGAAGATTGATTCAAACTCTTCGGCATCGTGATAGAGCTGGCCTTTGCGATTCTTATCTGCTTTATATCCTTCAGGAAAATACGCGGTCCAACCACCCAAGGTGCCATCTGCATACATCTTGATTCCATTAGCAGTCAGCATTGTGTTATCAATTGCCGCATCTGCACTGAGCTGTTGTGCGTGGCCGACTTGAGATGAAATCAAATACATCGAGTAACGAACTTTGAGGCCGCCATTTTTCTTGGCATCTTTATATGTATCAAATTCGCGCTGGCTGACTTGTGCATCGCCAACTGAAGTCACACCGTGACGAATAAATTCGTGCTGTGCTTGCATAAATTGCTTTGTCAGCACGCTCTGTTGATCCGGCAAATGAAAGTTCGGTCCGTGATTTGTGACCTTCACGCCATCGGCGCCAGTTAAAATATCGCACGCGGCGTCCCAAATAACTCCCGTTGGATTGCCCGCGCCATCGCGCTCGAAGGCCCCACCCTTTGGATCTGGTGTTGCAGATGTGATGCCGCTTTTCTCTAGAACCAGTGTGTTTACTGCTCCGCCGTGACCGCTGGCATTCATGACATAAATATCGCGACTGGTACTGACCTGATCGATATCAACTTTGGTTGGATGGCGTCCTTCTTCAAGATTTCTGTGCTCATAACCAAATGCACGTAGCGGAACACCTGGTGCAAGTGCTGCTTCAGCCTTTTTTAGAATCGCAACGATTTCGCCGATGTTCTTAGCTTTACTCGGTCCAACATCTACCCAATCCATCATCTGTCCATACATCAATGGGTGTGCATGTGGGTCTACAAAACCTGGCAATAAGAATGCGCCCTTAAGGTCAATAACTTCTGTGGCACCTGCTGCTAACTCGGCACTTGTTCCGATTGCACTAATTAATCCATCTTTTACAGCAACCGCATCGGCGCCGGCCGGAATGTTTGCACTTGGCGAAATTATCTTGGCGTTAGTAAAGACCTTCATTTGATATCCGCCGGTGATCCAGGTTCTGTAACAACAATGACGCTTGGAGTTTTCATAGTCAACGCTTTCTTGAATTGCGTATGCAACTCTGCCGGTGTGCGAACGCGAGATGCGTTCATGCCAAAACCTTGTGCAACTACAGTTAAATCAAAGGAAGAAATATCCACACCATTTCGATC
>JAIYCF010000053.1 GCA_027488165.1 Streptomycetaceae bacterium | reverse complement strand
GTTCGTAAACCAATGCAGCATCGTTTAACTGCAACTTATCTAACGCATCGCGAAGCAAAGGAAAATCTGCGCCATCTAGTGGGAAGAGACCAGAGAAGACCATCGGCTTAGGATCTTTATAGCCAGCAAGTGCGGTCTTGGTTGGGTTTTGATAGTTAGTAACAGTGTCACCAACGCGAGATTGGCGAACATCCTTTACACCGGTAATTAAATAACCTACTTCGCCAACGCCTAAACCTTTACTTGGCATAGGTTCTGGTGAGATAACGCCAACTTCAAGTGCTTCATGTCGAACGCCAGTTGAGAACATCTGAATCTGCTCGCGTGGATTTAATCGTCCATCAATAACACGAACATAGGTAACTACGCCGCGATATGAGTCATAGACCGAATCGAAGATAAGTGCGCGCGCTGGTGCGTTGGCATCGCCAACTGGTGCCGGAATCTGCGCAACGATTTGGTCGAGAAGATCAGCAACGCCATCGCCAGTTTTTCCAGATACGCGTAAGCAATCTTCAGGTTGGCAACCGATTAAGCGGGCAAGTTCTGCAGCAAATTTATCTGGCTGCGCATTTGGGAGATCGATCTTATTTAGAACTGGAATGATCGTGAGATTGTTTTCCATCGCTAGGTAAAGGTTGGCCAGCGTCTGCGCTTCGATTCCTTGTGCGCAGTCAACGAGCAACACTGCGCCTTCACAGGCAGCGAGCGAGCGCGAAACTTCGTAGGTAAAGTCAACGTGCCCAGGAGTATCGATCATATTGAGGATGTATTCCTGGCCCTCGATACCGCTACGCCATGGCAGACGAACTGCCTGAGACTTAATGGTGATGCCGCGTTCGCGTTCGATATCCATACGATCTAGATATTGCGCACGCATATTGCGAGCTTCTACAACTTCGGTGATGCCGAGCATGCGATCGGCGAGCGTTGATTTACCGTGATCGATATGGGCGATGATGCAGAAGTTACGTATCTGCGCGGGATTGGTCGCTGCCGGTTGCGGAGCCTTGGCAATTGGAATTGCAGGCACTTATGCGACCTCTAACTTAATTATCTGGATGTGTTAAGAATTAACGAGCGCCGGCTTTGGCAGCTGCCTTAGCCATTGAAGACTTCTTATTTGCGGCAGTGTTGCGGTGAACAACGCCCTTTGATACTGCAACATCTAGAGCCTTTGAAGCGGCGCGGAGTTCAGTCGTGGTTGTTGCTGCATCGCCCTTTGCGACTGCCTCGCGGAACTTGCGAATAGCGGTCTTTACAGATGAAGAGACAGACTTGTTGCGAGCTTGCGCCTTGTTATTGGTCTTAACGCGCTTGATCTGCGACTTGATATTTGCCACGTGTATTACTCCGAACGTTGAAAGCTATGACGACCCTTTTGGTAATCAGGCAGAGGCGTAGGTTATCAGCGCAGGGGGCGCGGGCTCAAATTGAGTTGAAATCCCCGCCTAGCGTGGAGATATCTGAGAGTTATCTAGCGGCGCGAGCGGCGGTAATCGTGGCCAAGGCTTTTTCAAGGGCATAGATCGGATCTGTTGCAGCGCCCTTTACCTGTGCATCTGCCAGAGCGATCGCTTGAACTGCCTTGGAAAGTGCGCGCGGTGTCCAGCCTTGTAATTGGCGACGGGCTTTATCAATCTGCCATGGCGCCATACCAAGTTGCCCAGCGAGTTCGAAAGATTTGGCACCGCTGGCAGAACCAGAAACTTTTGCCAAGCTGCGAAGTGCTGATGCAATTGCTGATGTCACCATCACTGGATCTGTGCCGGTTTCAATCGCGCTGCGCAGTGAAATTAGCGCAGTTGGTAAGTTGCCATCGATCGTTGCATCAGCAACATCAAATCCAGTTGTCTCAACGCGGCCTTGATGAAATTCATCGATGTACTTTTCGTCAATTACGCCGGCAGGTGCATCGAGTGCGATCTGGGAAACTGCTTGTTGTAGCTCGCGCATATCACCGCCGAGCGCACCGACAAGGGCGGCAACTGCGCCGGGTGATGCCTTGCGACCAGAATCTAAAAATAGCTCTTTAACAAATTGTTCTTTCTCGGCATCTTTCTTCAAAGGCTCGCAGGTAATTATTTCGGGCTTAATTTTCTTAATTGCATCAAGGAGCGCCTTACCTTTTACGCCGCCTTTATGAAGAAAGATCACTGTGGTTGTCGCATCAGGTTCGGGCAGATAACGAGTTATTTCATCGCGAGATTCTTCAGGTAGATCTTGCAGATCTTTAATAATTAGTGCGCGACGTTCGGAAAATAGCGACGGTGCAAGCGCATCTGAAATATCGCCAACGATGGCATCGCCTGCAGAGATAGTTGTGACTTCAGCTTTCTCTTCTTTTAACTGTGCCAGGATTTTGGAGAGCGCGCGATCGGCCAGCGCTGCTTCAGAGCCGAGGATGAGATAGAAATCGTTCATCGCACAGCTCCTTATCTAATAAATTTCCAAACTAGTTATTCCCAGCGAAGAAAGGTTAACTTCGATCTACTGGTTCGCACCTTAAGGCGATGGTTGCGGGCGCTAATTGCGATCGCACCATCTCTGTCGGTACGCAGTACTTTAGCGCCTGTCTGCGCCAATAGATCAAGGGTGGCAGGCGCCGGATGGCCATAACTATTTCCCGCGCCAACGCTAATCATCGCAACTTGCGGCGAGAGCGCCCGAGTAAAGATCTCATCTTGATATGCCGAACCGTGATGGCAGACTTTATAGATATCAACTTCGCGCATTGTCGATGCGATCAAACTCTGCGATAAAGGTTCCATATCGCCACCTGCAAAGAGGGTGTAATCCGAAGTTGTAATTCGTACCGCAATACTTGAATTATTTGGATCGTAACTACCTGAATCTGGCCATAAGACTTCAATATCAACTGGGCCTGCTGTGCTTTGTAATTGTGCACGTGCACCGCGATTAATATTTTGGTACCAAGTCTGTCCAACTTTGCGCCCCTTGGTTACACCCGGCCAACCCGCGATGTGATCTGCATGGCCGTGAGTAATTATTAAAAGTGGAATCTCGCGAACACCGAGTTGCTTTAAACATCGATCAATCGCTTCCGGATCGGGGCCGGTATCGATAACTATCGCGCGATGATTTCCTAGATTTATCGCGGCGCCATCGCCTTGTCCGATATCGCAATTGGCCACCTGCCAATCCCCTGCAGGAAAGCGCTGTAGATAAGAAAGACTCAGTACCAAGATAACTACGGTTACTACCAGCCGTTTGGGCGCAAGCAAAAAGAGTGCAATAACAATCGCAATAACTAGAAAGCCAATCAAACCTTTCTGCAGAGTTAAGACTCGATAACCAGCGGCCCAATCAGCTACCCAGGCGATCCAGATCGCAAGTGGTTTAACGCATGTAATAAGTAGTGATGACAGCTGCGGCAAGATTGGAGAAATCAGCGCTGCGATAAAGCCGGTGATAGTTATCGGTGCAACGGCAGGTGCGGCAAAGAGATTTGCAAATAACGATGCCGGAGATAGAAATCCCGACAAAGCAACGATTACTGGCGCGCAGAAAACCATGGCAGCAATCGGTGGCGCTGCCGCTTGTGCCAATAACTTCGGAAGCCCGCGAGCAAAGAAATTAGTTACACGTGGGGCATAGAGCAGCAATCCTGCAGTTGCCAGAACAGAGAGTGCAAAGCCTGGTTCGCGCGCCTGCCACGGATCGCCAACTACAACAAGTGCGATCGCAAATCCCAACGCTGGCAATGAATCAGCACCGCGCCTGGTTCCGTAAGAGATAAGTAAGACTGCGGCCATCGCAGCAGCGCGTAGAACAGATGGTGATGGACGCACTAAAGCGATAAAACAGATAAGTGCAATTGCGGTTGCAATGATGCGAAAACGCATACTGCGAAAGAGAAATTGCATACACCACAGGACAAAGGCCGAAACGATTGCAAAGTTGGCGCCGCTTACCGCAACTAGATGCGTTAAACCAGATCTGCGCATATCGCTCTTGAATTGATCGCTCTGCAACGAGGTATCCCCCAAAACCATTCCGGGGATTAAGGATGCGCCATCTCCTGAACCACTTGCGTTGCGAAGTCCTAAACGAATCGCTGCTAAAGATTTCGCCCAGGAACTTGCTGTCGTTGTTGCAGTGATAGCACCGCGCGCAATTAAGAGCGCACCTGTGCGCGCTTCCTTACTTTCCAAGACGCTAGCGGTGAAAGAAATGCGCTGACCGGGAAGCAGACCCGCCACGCTCTTATCGGAAGTAATTATCCGCACTGGGGTTCGCAGATTGAATTGGCCGGCGCCGCCTTCAATCTGCCGCAGTGAAGCCAGAAAACTAAAACTCGGCGGCAAAAAATTCTGTCCGCTAACTCGCTTTGCAGTGCGCTGTGGATCGGTAGTCACTATCGCTCTTACTTCAGCGGTATTTTCAAAGTAATTAGCGACCGCACTTGATTCCAGACTCTGCTGACGCATCGACATAACAACTGAACCCAAGGTGAGCGCAACTACCAGAACGATTATCCGGCGCTTCTTCTGTGAAAGTGCCAGCGCAACAAAGCAGATAGCGCCGAGAGAAATTCGCCACGGCGCCATCCAACTTTGTGTAAGTGCACCAACCCAAACCGCGCCTCCTAAAGCTAAGGCGCGGTAATCAATTAGACGCGTAACTTCTCTTTAAATTGTCCGTACTTTGCAGTGCCGATACCTGAGACCTTGAGTAGATCTTCAACTGTTAGAAATGGGCCATTTACTTTTCGATAAGCAACGATCCGCGCGGCAAGTACTGGGCCGATGCCATCAAGTGATTCCAACTCTTTTGCACTTGCCCGATTTAGCGAGATTGGTCCGGTGACTCTGGCTTTGGCTCGCTGTGGTGAGACGCGAACGGTGCCGCTACCTTTTTGCGAATGGTTTTGTGGTGGATAGATATAAACCTGTTCACCATCTTTGATGATGCGCGCCAGATTGATATCTGAAACATCTGCACCTTTGACGGTATCGCCGGCAGCTTTGATCGCATCAATTACCCGCGAATTAATGGGCAGTGAATACACCCCGGGATTTACCACAGCGCCTGCGACATCGACGGTTACTTGCGCAACGCTTTCTGCCATCGTTAGTTCAGGGGCAACAACTTCTATTTCTTGTGACGTGCCGCGCACAACAAAGAAGGCAGATGTCGCGACAACAATTGCAGAAAGCGCAAGCAGTGAGCGTTTCTGGGGCGAGGTGAAAGAGATATGGCTCCACCAAGAGCGGAGGTTTTCAAGTATGGAATTCATGGCCCAGATTGTGCTGGGCTAAATCTTTTGTTTTTTAGGAAAGTAAGGAGGCTGTGGCTAAATAACGATCAAATTAACGATCTAAAGAACGATATTGACGATCTTTGGTGCGCGCGCAATAACTTTCTTTGGCGTTGCACCGTTTAACTCAG